>JBKEEC010000331.1:0-5986 GCA_047975785.1 Sphingomonadaceae bacterium
GTCCGGAGCTGTTCACGCCACCATGCGAGCTTCATTTGTGCAAGCAGTTCTTCACTGCGGCCAGAGACAATCTGCGAAAGCCGGTAATCGAGATGAAATAATGAAACCACCTGATCCCTGTTTGTGCCGCGTGCATATCCTGCTGCCAGTTTTTGAGGCAGGGGCAGGTCCCGAATTGCAAGCACATTCACCATATCAGGCACTACAGCAGGCTCTCTCAATTTTGTATCTGTCTGTCAGGGCAAGTCTGACATAAGCAGGAAGTGACCCGAATCCACCCCACACAACAAAAAACTACTCACCCATTATTTACAAACAATAAATGCAAAACCCAAAGCGCACGATGCAGGAATGCGAGCTGGCAAGAAGCCAGGCAGCGATGGTGATGACGCATCTTCAGGTTGAAACGCTCAATCGGATCACGGGCCTGATCGCCTCTTGATTGCTCATGCCCATCCGGACATGGTATTAATATATCCCGGTAAGGCAAACAACGGGCCGTAATGATCACCATATTGGTATAATATCAATGTTATAGGAAAATACACCCACTAGTAAGTCATTAATATTTCTTCCAGATTCAAGAAATTTTAACCATCCATATTTTCCAACCAGTTATTGTTTTTACGTAACACGGCCATGTGTTCAGGAATAATACCATAGATCGCAGTGCCTCCAGGCGCATGACGCAGCAACTGGTTTATGATCAGTCCGGCAATACTCTGGCTATCATAGCGGCTGCCTTGCTTCCACTATTGGCCATGGTTGGCGGAAGTATAGATATGGGGCGTTCATATCTTGCGCAAAGCCGGTTGCAACAGGCCTGCGATGCCGGCGTTCTGGCCGCTCGCAAGCGTATGGGATCGGAATCTGTGGTTCAGGGCACGGTGCCTGACGATGTAGCTGAAGTTGGAGCACGATTTTTCAATCTCAATTATCGCAACGGTGCCTATGCCTCAACAGATCGTCAGTTCGAGATGACGCTTGAGAGCAATCAGGCCATCACGGGCAATGCCAGCGTCGTGGTGCCAACCTCGATTATGAAAATTTTTGGCCATGATTCTGTCGATATCGCCGTTACCTGTCAGGCCCAGCTCAACATGGCCAACACGGATATCATGTTTGTGCTCGATACTACCGGATCAATGGCGCTAACCAATCCGGGAGACACTGTAAGCCGTATTGAAACGCTGAGAACAGTCGTCAAGGCATTCATGAACCAGATCGAAACCAACAAGACTGCAGGTGCACAGGTCCGCTTTGGTTTTGTGCCCTATTCTTCCAATGTCAATGTCGGTGGATTGCTCAAATCTGACTGGATGGTGGATGAATGGACCTATCAGACGAGAACTGCGGCGCTAAACGGGCCACCAACAACCAGCACCACCATTATTCTGGTCAAGCAGGAAGTCATCAGCGGAACACGGGAGATTGCCACAGACTATCTCGCCCCTGAATGTCCCGCAAATTCCGTGACAAGGACAGATAGCGCCCGCGTTTATACCAGCACTTCTCCGGCAGCCTATTACATCGACAGGACAACAAACGGGTCAGAATATGCCTGTAGCCCGACAGACGGCAATTATAATGTCCATCCGGTTCATTACGACAACTATGTGCAGCGGCTGTATTATGAAGAAAGAACGACCACTACCGATGGGTTGACATATGACTACGAGCCCCTGCCTTATCCGACCAGTTTTGTAAAACAGGCAGACGGTAATCTTCCAACCGTACTCTGGAGTACGATGGAAGCACCCATTCATCATCCGACGGCACTAGTCACATTATACTATAACGGATGTATAGAAGAGCGCGAAACCTATGCCTTTGCGCCGACAGAGACACCGGATCTCACCCGCGCGCTGGATCTGGATATCGACCTGGTTCCTACTCCCGGAAACCCGGCGACCCAATGGCGTCCGCATATTGCAGGGCTAACCTTTGCCCGTGCCAAAGACTGGAATAATTCGGGGCTATTCTCACCGGCTGTCATCAATGACACGACCGCTAATTATCTGGCACCAGACTGGTATAGCGATATTTCAGCCTGCCCCGGAGAAGCGCAGAAACTGCAGGTATGGGATGAGGCAAATGCCGAAGCCTATCTGAACTCATTAATGCCGCTAGGACAGACTTACCATGATATTGGAATGATATGGGGCGGTCGCCTTCTTTCTTCCAAAGGTCTGTTCGCCAGCGAAAATGCTGACCAGTATGGTATGCCGACAAACCGTCATCTGATCTTCCTGACAGATGGCCAGACCGAAGGTATGCACAGCGCATATGGTGCCTATGGCATTGAACCTCTGGATCAGCGGCGCTGGTCCGAAGCGAGCGGATATTCACTCAACGATACGATTGAGCATCGGTTTGCCATTGCCTGCGATCAGGTCAAAAAGCACAATATAACAGTCTGGGTCATCGCATTTGGCACAAATCTGAATCCGGTAATGGAGCAATGTGCGGGTGACGGCCATGCGTTTATGGCATCCAATAATGCCCAGCTCGAAACCGTATTTTCAACCATTGCCAAGAAAATGAAAGAACTGCGCATCACGCAATAAAGACTTTCGCATGATTGCAGGACGATGGCTGACAGAGACATGACAATGATAAACATTCGGAAACTGGCAGGGAATAATCAGGGTGTGACCCTGGTTGAATTCGCCATGATCGCGCCTGCATTGCTTATCATGCTTCTGGGCTTGTTTGAACTGGGCTATAATTTCTATGTCAACACCCAGTTACAGGGCGCCATACAGAAAGCGGCTCGTGATTCCACCATTGAAGGCGCAGATTCAAAAATCTCTGTCATTGATGACCGCGTAAAAAGCGCCGTATTTGTTATTGTCCCCAATGCTACAATTGATTTCAAACGCACAAGTTATACGACCTTTTCACAAATTGGCCGCCCGGAAGACTTCACAGATGACAATACAGATGGCGTCTGTAATGATGGCGAAGCGTTTGAAGATGCCAATGGAAACGGCAGCTGGGATGCCGATAGCGGCACAGCCGGTCGTGGAGGCGCCAGAGACGCCGTGCTCTACGAAGTGAAAGTCAGCTATCCACGGACATTCAGTGTCGTAAAGCTGATCGGTTTGTCCAAAAATGTTCAGACCAGCGCAACAACCATTCTGCGCAACCAGCCTTATGACACGCAGCAAAATGCAATCAGTGTGGGGGAATGTTCATGAGACGCATCCGATCATCAGCAACCCACTTCATCAAGCGCCTCGGCAGTGCAAGTTCAGGGGTGGCAATGGTAGAATTTGCTCTGGCAAGCCCACTGCTTCTCGCTGTCGGCCTCTATGGCATAGAATCTGCCAACCGGGCTATTACCCAGCTACGCATCAGTCAGGCAGCCATAATGATTGCGGATAATGCTTCACGCATCGGGGATGAATCCCAGTTGGGTTACCAGCGCATGTATGAAAGTGATATCAACGATATATTCTATGGCACACAGCTTCAGACAGGCGACCATCTTAACCTGTTTGAACATGGCCGTGTGATACTCTCCAGCCTTGAAACTGTCCCTGACAGCGAAGACAACAGCCAGTATATTCACTGGCAACGCTGTATGGGCAAGAAGCAGTATTCTCCTGCCTATGGTGAAGAAGGGGATGGCCTTTCTGGTGGAATGACCGGCATGGGGCCAGAGGGTGAAGAAGTGATGGCGTTTGAGGGAGAGGCCGTCATGTTTGTGGAACTATCTTACGATTACCAGCCAATAATTTCCGACATTTTTGCCAGTGACAGCGAAATGACCGCTACAGCAGCATTTAATGTGCGCAACAATCGCGATCTGTCTGAAATATACCAGCGTGACCCGAATAGCCCTGATGCCACATCGGATTGCGACATATATGATCTGGCTACACCCGGAACGTAATACGGAATTCAGAAAAAAGCAGGCCGACCATATCACAGGCCAGCCTGCCTCTTTCAATTCATTCAACCCGTATAGCAAACCTTGCGCACGGCCTGCGCGATAGCTTCGGGATCGATGAGCGCCAGATGCTCCAGATTGGCTGCATAAGGCAGGGGAACATCCTCATTGCACACACGCAAAACTGGCGCGTCCAGATGATCGAACCCGTCTTCCATACAAATCGCCATGATTTCTGACGCAATGGAGCATACGGGCCAGCCCTCTTCCGCGATGACAAGGCGATTGGTTTTTGCCAGGCTTGCCAGCACCGTTTCCTTGTCGAGCGGACGCAATGTGCGCAGGTCAATCACCTCCGCATTGATACCTTCTTCTGCAAGTTTCTCTGCTGCTTCCAGTGCAAGGCCGACCCCGATCGAATAGGAAACAATCGTAACATCGCTGCCTTCCCGGATAATGCGTGCCTTGCCAATGGGCAGAACGTGTTCATCCAGTTCAGGCAGTTCAAAGCTACGCCCGTAAACCAGTTCATTTTCAAGGAAAACAACCGGATCATCACAGCGTATCGCAGCCTTCAGCAAACCCTTTGCATCATAGCTGTCATAGGGAGCGATAACGATAAGCCCCGGAACATTGGCATACCACGGGCCATAATTCTGGCTATGCTGTGCCGCCACCCGACTTGCGGCACCATTCGGGCCACGGAACACGACCGGGCAACGCATCTGCCCGCCAGACATATAGTGTGTTTTCGCGGCAGAATTGATGATGTGGTCAATCGCCTGCATGGCGAAGTTGAACGTCATGAACTCCACAACCGGACGCAACCCGCCCATGGCTGCCCCCGTGCCAATTCCGGCAAAACCATATTCAGTAATGGGCGTATCAATAACACGTTTGGGGCCAAATTCATCCAGCAAGCCCTGTGTCACCTTATACGCGCCCTGATACTGGGCAACCTCTTCCCCCATAACAAAGACACGATCATCGCGGCGCATTTCTTCCGCCATGGCGTCACGCAACGCATCGCGCACTGTGATCGTCATCATATTCGTGCCGGCCGGGATAGCAGGGTCGCTCGCCGGCTCTGCTTTCGGAGCAACAGGTGCGGAAGCGGGTGCAGGTGCAGGCGTGGCGGATGCTGCAGGTGCCGGTGCAGGCGATGCTGCAGACACATCTTCGCCCTCCCCTGCCAGCACCGCAATCACAGTGCCTACCTTAACATTCTCGCTTCCTTCAGGAACCAGAATTTTGCCAATTGTTCCTTCGTCAACGGCTTCAAATTCCATTGTCGCCTTGTCGGTTTCAATCTCGGCAATAATATCGCCAGAGGTAACCTCGTCCCCTTCCTTGACCAGCCAGCGGGCCAGCGTTCCCTCTTCCATTGTGGGAGACAGGGCTGGCATTTTCAGTTCAATCGCCATTGCTCAGTAACTCCCGATCAGGACATCGGTGAAGAGTTCTGAAGGTTCAGGCTCAGGCGATGTCTCGGAAAAATCTGCCGCTGCGGTGACCCGCGCACGAATGGCCTTGTCTATCGCTTTCAAATCATCCTCACTCTTGCCCTGCTCCATCAGGGTTTTCTTCAACCCTTCAATCGGATCTTTATGTTCGCGCACATCCTGCACTTCTTCACGCGTGCGGTATTTTGCCGGATCGGACATCGAATGTCCGCGATAGCGATAGGTATTGAGTTCCATCAACACCGGGCCTTTTCCGTCCCGCACATGGGCAAAGGCAATTTCCGCTGCTCCGCGCACGGCCAGCACATCCATTCCGTTGACATCCATTCCGGGAATGCGAAACGCCGTGCCCCGCCGGTGAAATTCGGTTTCTGCCGAGCCACGCTTCACTGCGGTTCCCATGGCGTATCCATTATTTTCAATCACGAAAACAATGGGAAGATTCCACAGGGCGGCCATGTTGAAAGTTTCATAAACCTGCCCCTGATTGGCAGCGCCGTCGCCAAAATATGCAAGGCATAATCCACCATCATCCCGATATTGATGGGCAAGCGCCAGACCGCCCCCCAGTGACACCTGAGCGCCAACAATCCCGTGACCGCCGTAGAATTTATGTTCGGCCGAGAAC
>JBKEEC010000332.1:0-15492 GCA_047975785.1 Sphingomonadaceae bacterium
AACTGCAAGCCGTGGATGTGCTGCTGCTGGATACTGCCGGTCGCCTGCATGTTGATGAAGCATTAATGGCCGAGATGAAAGCTGTAGCCTCGGTTTCTGCGCCAACAGAAGTGTTGCTGGTAGTCGATTCGCTGACCGGCCAGGATGCCGTAAATGTCGCGCAAAGTTTCTCGGAAGAAGTCCCGCTGACAGGCGTAATCCTCACACGGATGGACGGCGATGCCCGCGGCGGCGCGGCGCTATCCATGCGCTATGTCACCGGCGAGCCGATCAAATTCGCTGGCACGGGTGAAAAACTCGACGCGCTGGAACCTTTCCATCCGGGCCGGGTTGCCAATCGCATCCTTGGCATGGGCGATGTTGTCTCACTGGTTGAGAAAGCCGCCGCGGTTGTCAGGGAAGAGGACGCCGAAGCCATGGCCAGGCGCATGGCCAAGGGGCAGTTTGACCTCAATGATCTGCGCACCCAGCTTCGCCAGATGCAGAATATGGGCGGACTGGGGATGCTGGCAGGGCTGATGCCCGGCATGAAAAAGGCCAAGGCGGCCATGGCGGCCTCCAATATGGATGACAGGGTGCTGGTCCATATGGATGCTATTATCGGCTCCATGACACCGAAAGAGCGCGCCAATCCGGCCCTGATGAATGCCAGACGCAAACGGCGCGTGGCCTCAGGCAGCGGAACACAGGTGCAGGATGTCAACAAACTCCTGAAAATGCACCAGGAAATGGGCCGTGCCATGAAACAGATCAAGAAGATGGGCGGACTGAAAGGCCTTGGCGCCCTGTTCGGCAAAGGCGGTATGGGCGCTGCGATGCCAGGTCTGGGGCCAGGTCTGGGACCCGGAGCAGGAGGCTCCATGGGCGGCATGGGAGGCGGCCTGCCCGGCCTGGGTGGTTCAGGGGGCGATATCCCGCCGGAATTACAGGATCTGATGAACAGGAAAAAATGATTTTTACGGTTTGAAACACATTTGAAGTTTGAATTGGAAAGGTAGTAAATAATGGCAATTGCAATTCGTCTTTCACGCGGCGGCGCGAAAAAGCGCCCTTATTATCGCATTGTTGTGGCAGACAGCCGCAGCCCGCGTGATGGTAAATATCTTGAGCAGATCGGCACGTATAACCCTCTGCTTGCGAAAACAGATGACAAGCGCGTCGTGCTGAATGAAGACCGTGCCCGTCACTGGCTGGGCGTTGGCGCACAGCCCAGCGACCGTGTTGCCCGCTTCCTCGATTCAGCCGGCATCCGGGAACGCGCTGCCCGTAACAACCCCAACAAGGCCGAACCGGGCGAAAAGGCCAAGGAACGCGCCGAGGAAAAAGCCACCAAACTGGCTGAAGCGGAAGAAGCAGCCAAAGCGGCTACCGAAGAACCCGCTGCTGAAGAAGCAGTTGCCGAAGAAGTCGTTGCGGCTGATGATACGGCAGCGGCTGAAGAAAACGCCGAAGTGGCCGCTGGCGATGACGCTGCCGCAGGTGAAGCCGAACAGGCTGAAGGCTGAGCCGTTTGACACAGGATTCGTCCGTTACGCTTGCCGCAATCACCGGCGCGCATGGGGTAACGGGCGAGGTCCGGCTGAAGCTGTTTGCGGACAGGGCCGAAAGCCTCCGGCCACATAGCAGCTTCAACGATGGCACCCTGACGCTGCAAAATATCCGCCCCGATAACAAGGGCGGCGCTATTGCGCGGTTTGTTGAAATTACCAATCGCAATGATGCAGAACAATGGCGCGGCACGGCGTTGACAGTGCCACGCACTGCCCTGCCC
This sequence comes from Sphingomonadaceae bacterium, assembly GCA_047975785.1. Classification (GTDB taxonomy): domain Bacteria; phylum Pseudomonadota; class Alphaproteobacteria; order Sphingomonadales; family Sphingomonadaceae; genus JACXVD01. The sequence goes on from JBKEEC010000332.1 coordinate 1,772, forward strand.
TCTCTGGATGATGGCGAGTTTTATCTGGCCGATCTGGTGGGGCTTGAGGTCGTTTCCGCTTCGGGTAGCTCTGTTGGCACTGTCATTGGCGTAGAAAATTTTGGCGCCAGTGACATTATCGAGATCGAACAGGCGGGTGAGCCAGAAAAACAGCCAAGGCGTTTTATGGTTCCGCTCACGCCCGAAGCAGTCCCGCAATGGGATGGCAGGCAGATCACGATTTCTGACGCCTGGGTTGAGGAATGACATTTTCCGCTACTATCCTGACCCTGTATCCGGACATGTTCCCTGGCCCTTTGGGCCTGTCTCTTGCCGGACGGGCGCTGACGGACGGAATCTGGAACTGCAGTCCCGTCCAGATTCGTGATTTTGCCGAAGACAGGCACCGCACAGTGGATGATACGCCCGCAGGTGGAGGTGCCGGAATGGTGCTCAGGGCCGATGTGCTGGCCCGTGCGGTAGATCATGCGCTGGGGGATCAGCCCGATTGCCCCGTCCTCGCCATGACCCCGCGCGGCGCCCCTGTCACCCAGTCCCGAATCCGCGAATGGGCAGATGGCCCCGGCGTGTCGATCCTGTGCGGGCGTTTTGAAGGCTTTGACGAGCGGATTTTCGATGCACGTCCCATAGAGCAGGTCAGTATGGGCGATATCGTGCTGTCAGGCGGTGAAACCGGCGCGTTGATGCTACTTGATGCTTGCATTCGCCTGCTTCCCGGCGTAATGGGCGCACCATCCAGTGGGCATGAGGAATCCTTTGAAGAAGGATTGCTGGAATATCCACATTATACCCGACCTGCTATTTGGGAAGGGCGCACGATCCCTGAAGTGCTGCGATCGGGGGATCATGCGAAAATCGCAGCGTGGCGAAGGCAACGCAGCGAAGATGATACTCGGTTACGCAGGCCGGACCTTTGGGAGCGTTACAATGACGTTCGGGACCAGCCTGCCTCTGGCGCGCAGCAAAAGAAGAAGGACGTGGACCAGTGAACCTGATCCAGCAGATTGAGGCGGAAGAAATCGCCAAGGCCGGGAAAGATGTTCCCGAATTTCGCGCCGGAGATACGGTGCGCGTGGGCGTGAAGGTTGTTGAAGGCAGCCGTGAACGTGTCCAGAATTTTGAAGGTGTCGTCATTGCCCGCTCCAACCGGGGCATGGGGTCTAACTTCACTGTGCGCAAAATGAGTTTTGGCGAAGGTGTGGAACGTGTGTTCCCGCTCTATTCGCCTATCGTTGACAGCATTACCGTGGTTCGCCGCGGGGTTGTGCGTCGTGCGAAGCTCTATTATCTGCGCGGACGCACTGGCAAACGGGCCCGTATTGCGGAACGCCGCGATAACCGGTCAGACGCAGGCCAGAGTTAAGCCCGGACTTAACACCAGACCTGACAGTTCAAAAACGACCGGTTCCGCCATCTGGCAGAGCCGGTCGTTTTTTCTTGTGCGGATAGAGAACGGAGCCTGGCTGTGAACCACCAGCTTGCAGACACAATCAGCAGACGCCGCCTTATTGGCGGCTCGATAGCTGCCAGTGTGCTGGTCCTTTCAGGGATGCAGGCGGTATCAGCTCGTCCCGCCAGTCAGGCTGCGCGCCTCGTAGCCGCAGCGCGCCGGCAGGTCGGGGTCACCTTGCGCTATGACCCGTCCTACAGTGCACTGGCATTTCCAGACGGAGATGTAGACCGGAGCAAGGGGGTTTGCACCGATGTCGTGATCCGGGCATACCGCGATGCTCTGGGACTGGATCTGCAGGCTCTGGTCAATGCGGATATGCGCGCAAATTTTACCGCCTATCCGCGCAATTGGGGGCTTTCGCGGCCTGACCGCAATATTGATCATCGACGCGTTCCGAATTTGCAGACCTTCTGGAAACGGCAGGGGGCCAGCCTTCCTGTATCGAATAATAAGGCAGACTGGCTGACAGGCGATATTTTTACCTCGCTGATCGATGGACGCCTGCCGCATACCGGGATTGTGTCCGACAGGCGCACCGCCAATGGCACACCTCTGGTTATTCATAATATCGGGGCCGGAACGCGTGAAGAAAACGCATTATTCACACATAGGCTGACGGGCCATTATCGCTGGAAAGTCTGAGTAAAATCATGAGAACAGGCGCTATGCCTGCAGGAGTAAATGAATGGGTTATCGTGTAGCAGTAGTCGGGGCGACAGGAAATGTCGGGCGGGAAATGCTCGCTATTCTGGCCGAGCGTGAATTTCCTTGTGACGAAGTGGCAGCAGTTGCCAGCTCGCGCTCAAACGGCACCGAAATTGAATTTGGCGAAACCGGCAAGATGCTCAAATGCAAGAATATCGAGCATTTTGACTTTTCTGGCTGGGACATTGCCCTGTTTGCCGCCGGGTCCGGTCCGGCCAAGGAATATGCCCCCAAAGCGGCGGCGGCCGGTTGTGTGGTGATTGATAACAGCTCACTCTACCGCATGGACCCGGATGTTCCGCTGATTGTGCCTGAAGTGAACCCTGATGCCATTGATGGCTATGGCAAGCGCAATATCATCGCCAACCCCAATTGCTCGACCGCCCAGATGGTGGTTGCTCTCAAGCCCCTGCATGATGCTGCGGGCATCAAGCGGGTGATTGTCTCGACCTATCAGTCTGTATCAGGTGCAGGCAAGGCCGGAATGGATGAATTGTTCGAACAAAGCCGAGCAATCTTTGTCGGCGATCAGGTAGAGCCTTCGAAATTCTCCAAGCAGATCGCCTTTAATGTCATTCCGCATATTGATGTATTCCTTGAAGACGGATCGACCAAGGAAGAATGGAAGATGGTGGTCGAGACAAAAAAGATCATGGACCCGAAGATCAAGGTTCATGCAACATGCGTCAGGGTTCCGGTCTTTGTCGGGCATAGCGAAGCCATTTCCATTGAGCTGGAACGCGAACTGAGCGCCGATCAGGCCCGCGAAATCCTGCGCGAAGCACCGGGCTGCATGGTCGTCGACAAGCACGAAGATCGCGGATATGTGACACCGATTGAATGTGTGGGCGATGGTGCAACCTATATCAGCCGTATCCGCGATGATTCGACCATTGATAACGGGCTGAGCCTGTGGTGTGTGTCCGACAATCTGCGCAAGGGCGCCGCGCTCAATGCGGTGCAGATTGCCGAACTTCTGGGCCAGCGCCACCTGAAAAAAGGATAGGCGCAAGGCTGGAGCGGGATGACATATGACTGGAACATATCCCGCTCCGTATTTTTTGTTCTCGTGTGATTTTTGATAAAAACCGGCACCCGCTTTTTGTCATCACACTCTGTTGGGCGGGGCACAAACCCTGCCCCCGCACCGGATATTACTGACAGAGCATTTTCAGAAAAATTTGATAGACTTTCCCGGCCAGGAAGAGGCGATAAAACAGGAAGGTATAGCCCCTACTGCGCTGCTGCCCGAACGACCTCGCAAATCCGTTCCACCGCTGCTTCCACCTGCGCGGCATCATCGCCTTCTGCCATGACACGAATGAGCGGCTCTGTCCCCGATTTGCGGATGACCAGCCTGCCCCTGCCGGACAGTTCTCTCTCGACATCGGCAATCACCGCCTGAACTTCCAGAGTATCAAGCGGTGAACCGGACGCATAGCGAACATTTCTGAGCAATTGCGGAACCGGATCAAACTGATGCAGCAATTCGCTTGCCGGCTTGCCTGATCGCACCAGGCTGGCCAGAACGCGCAGCGCCGCAACGGTTCCGTCCCCGGTAGTTCCGTGATCGAGCAGGATCATGTGACCGGATTGTTCTCCCCCGACATTAAAGCCGCCAGAGCGCATACGCTCCAGCACATAGCGATCGCCTACCGGCGCACGTTCCAGAGTCAGGCCGTGGTCATGCATCAGGCGTTCCAGCCCCAGATTGGACATGACCGTTGCGACCAGCCCGCCGCCGCGCAAATCTCCGCGCTCTGCCATACGCAGGGCAATCAGCGCCATAATCTGGTCGCCATCGACCGTATGGCCCTTTTCATCCACCACGATCAGCCGGTCCGCATCGCCATCCAGAGCGATACCGATATCCGCTCCTTCCTCTACCACTTTCGCCCTGATCGCATCCAGCGAGGTTGACCCGACGCCGTCATTGATATTCGTGCCATTGGGGGTCACGCCAAGCGTGACAATCCTGGCGCCCAGCTCCCAGATGACGCTGGGTGCAACCTGATAGGCCGCGCCATTGGCGCAATCGACCACAACCTTGAGATCATCAAACCGCACATCGTTTGAAATGGACTGCTTGACCGCGTGAATATACCGCCCGCGCGCATCATCAATCCGGCGCGCCCGGCCTATTTGTTCTGATGGTGCCAGTGGGACATCGGCCTCCATCGCAGCCTCTATTGCCAGTTCCGCCTCATCCGACAGCTTGAATCCGTCCGGGCCAAACAGCTTGATACCATTATCGGAAAACGGGTTGTGGCTGGCCGAGATCATCACCCCCATATCGGCGCGCATTTCGCGTGTCAGCAGGGCGATGGCCGGAGTGGGCAAAGGCCCGGTCATGACAACATCCATCCCCACGCTGGTAAACCCTGCTACCAGCGCGCTTTCCATCATATAGCCGGAAAGCCGCGTATCCTTGCCAATCACCACACGATGCCGGTAATCCCCACGCCGGAAATAACTGCCCGCCGCCTGTCCAACCCGCATTGCTGTGGCCGCGGTCATGATTCCATCATTTGTCCGTCCGCGGATGCCATCCGTGCCAAAAAACTTGCGTGCCATAATTTACGTTACCTGTTTTCCCCTGCCAGCTCCTGCATCGGAGCACGCGCCATTGCCTGTAGCCTCTGGCACGTTAAGGGTGCGATGAAAATGATGAAGGAAGCCCTTGTGGAAAATACACACAAAACCGGCAGCGGTGAACAGACAATGGTTTCTATCCGCCTGCCAGTGTGGTGGACATTTGGCGCCTTGCTGGCGGGGCTTGGGCTGGGCGGGATGCTTCAGGGCAGTATCGCACTGGAACGCCTGCTCCCTGCCATATCCCTTATCGGCACTTTATGGCTCAATGCGCTGCAAATGACGATTATTCCCCTGGTTGCCGCATTGCTCGTAACCGGCATTTCCCGCCTTGCAGAAGCCGCACAGGCCGGGGCTGCTGCACGCAGGATGCTGGTCTGGATATCCGTCATTCTGGTTATGAGCGGAGCAATATCAGCCCTGTTCATGCCCCTGCTGCTTCAGGTGTTTCCCATACCCCTGTCCTCCAGCACGATGTTGATGGGCGATTCTGCCGGTCAGATCCCTGAAGTGCCCGGCATTGATGCCTTTGTGCAATCCCTGATCGTCCCCAACCCCGTTGCTGCAGCGGCTGGAAACGCCATGCTGCCCCTGACCCTGTTTTTTGCAATACTGGCGCTGGCCATTGCCCGCCTGCCTCCTGGCCAGAAAGCCACGATGCAGGTTTTTTTTCTTGCTCTGGCCAACACCATGCTGATCGTGATTGGCTGGGTGATGAAACTCGCGCCGGCAGGGGTTTTTGCTCTGGCTCTGGGGGTTGCTGCCCAGGCAGGAAGCGGTGCCTTTGCAACTCTTCTGCACTATATACTGACGATCTCCGCCATGGGGGCCTGCGTGCTGGCAGGTGCGTATCTGCTCGCAATATTCGTGGGCCGGATTGCCCCGCTGCGTTTTATCCGCGCCATGCTCCCCGCGCAGGCAGTTGCCATATCCACCCAAAGTTCGCTGGCTACACTACCCGCCATGCTCACCAGTGCCCGGCAGATCGGTGTCAGCGAACGGACAGCCGATTTTGTTCTGCCTCTGGCCGTTGCCGTATTCCGGGCCACAAGTCCGGCAATGAATATGGCCGTGGCTATTTATGTGGCTTCGCTAGCCGGGGTCAGCCTGCCTGCCCCGTTGCTGATTGCCGGCATCGCAGTGGCTTTTATCATCTCGATTGGCTCGGTCAGCCTCCCCGGGTCCATCAGCTTTGTTGTCTCGATCGGGCCGATATGCCTTGCCATGGGCGTGCCGATTGCTCCGCTGGCCCTGCTGGTTGCCGTTGAGATGCTGCCCGATATTATGCGCACACTTGGCAATGTTACCATGGATGTTGCCTTGACGCGCGTGGTTGATCAGCGCAGGGATGTGCTGTCATAATATTGTGACCTGTTTCAGGCCAGATTATTGGTGGTTGTTTCAAAACTGCCGGAAAGCTGGCAAACAACATTTTTTCATCACCTTTTAGGGAGAATATAATCATGGCATTCACATTGCACCCTTTGCCATATGCTGATGATGCGCTGGCTCCGGCCATTTCAGCAGAAACTCTGTCCTATCATTACGGCAAGCATCACAAAGCCTATGTGGACAAGACCAACGCTGCGATTGAAGGCACGGATCTGGCCGGCAAGAGCATGGAAGATATTATTGCTGCATCGCGTGGCAGCAATCAGGGCCTGTTCAACAATGCCGCACAAAGCTGGAATCACGCTTTTTACTGGCACTCTCTGGCAGGAAGCACCAGCGCCCCGTCAGGCGATCTGGCCAACATGATTGATCGGGACTTTGGCTCGCTTGATGCGTTCAAGACACAATTGGCTGATCGCGGTGTTGGCCACTTTGCCAGTGGCTGGGTCTGGCTGGCCGAAAAAGGCGGAAAACTCTCGATCGAGGAATCACATGATGCAGACACATTGGCAGATAGCGGGTTTAATCCGCTGCTGACGCTGGATGTGTGGGAACACGCCTACTATCTCGATCATCAGAACCTGCGTCCTGCCTATCTCAAGGAAGTGATCGACACCAAACTGAACTGGAAGTTCGCAGAAGACAATCTGGCCCGCGGCACCGTCTGGGCATATCCGGCCTGATTGAGACTGCACATCAGTAAAAGAAAAGCCCGGAAAAACGCTGATACCCCATCAGCTTTCCGGGTTTTTTTGCGCCTATAGCATGGCGCCTGAACATTATATCAGCTGCAAAGCCCTATCTTTGTGCTTTACCCATTTTCCCGGCTGAAAAAGCCTGCCAGCTTTTTCTGAGATTGCTTTACCGCACCTTCAAAAAACGGACAGACCCCGCAAGACACGTCACACCGGACAAATCACCCCAAAAAACCGCCGCATCAAAATAAAGCGCACCAATAACTCGCACCAATAACTCGCAGGAGCGCGCCAGATATGAAAAGGGCGGCACCTTGCGGTACCGCCCCAATTCATCAAGAGATGGTGAAATTATTCACCAGCCTTCTTGGCAGCAGTAGCAGCAGCGTCAGCAGCTTTGCCAGCAGCATCAGCAGCAGCGTCAGCGGCCTGGCCAGCAGCGTCAGCAGCAGCGCCAGCGTCAGCAGCAACGCCAGAAGCAACGTTAGCGGCGTCAGCAGCGGTTGCTGCAGTTGCGTCGGTAGCTGCAGCTGCGTCAGTGGTGTTCACTTCGGAATCAGCCATTGCAGAATCGGTTGCTTCGGTGCTGGTTTCGTCAGCTTTTTCCGAGCAAGCAGCGAGGGTCAGGGCAGCGCCAGCAGCAGCAGCGGCAAGAACGATCTTACGCATAATATAAAATCCTTGAACAGCGAATAAAAATGCCGCCCTAACGAGGGCCAGCACGAAACCTTCCACCAAGGTCGGCTTCGAGGAGGGTGAATAATGGCGATTTTGTGACTATGCAAGTGCCAATCGTATTTTTCGCCTTTTTTCTGCCATATTTTTTGCAGGAATGGCGGATATCCGCCAAATCATTGTGGCATAAACCGGGCATAAATTGGGCATAAATGCGGTGAAGGCTGATTTTCATTTCCCGCACTGCTACGGGCTGTAACATGGCTGAAAAAAACCACCTCTATCTCGTTGATGGCTCCGCTTATATTTTCCGTGCCTATCACCGGCTCCCCCCGCTAACGGACCCGCAAGGCACTCCGGTAGGGGCAGTTTATGGCTACACGACCATGCTGTGGAAGCTGGCGGATGATCTCGACAAGGCAGATGGGCCAACCCATATGGCAGTTATTCTGGACAAATCCGGCCGCAGTTTCCGTAACGAAATCTACCCGGAATATAAAGCCAACCGCCCCCCGCCGCCCGAAGACCTTGTGCCGCAATTCCCCCTGATTCGGGATGCGACACGGGCTTTTGAACTTCCCTGCATCGAGGAAGAAGGGCTGGAAGCCGATGATTTGATTGCTTCCTATGCCCGTGCAGCCCACGCGAAGGGGTGGGATGTCACCATTGTCTCATCAGACAAGGATCTGATGCAATTGGTGGGCGAATCACACAATGCGCGAATCGACATGCTCGACACGATGAAGAATCAGCGAATCTTCATTCCCGAAGTGGAGGAAAAATTCGGCGTTCCGCCAGAAAAGGTCGGCGATATTCTGGCCCTGATGGGAGACAGCGTGGACAATGTGCCGGGCATTCGGGGAGTTGGCCCCAAAACGGCAACCAAACTGATTCAGGAATATGGCGACCTTGATTCTGTTCTGGCCGCTGCGCCAGATATGAAAAAATCCAAAATGCAGGAGCGTCTGATTGATGAGGCAGACATGGCCCGTCTCAGCCGTGAACTGGTGACACTGAAGGAAGATTGCGCCCTTCCCATGTCTCTGGACGATATGAAGCTCCATGCCATTGCGGCAGAACCGCTTGGCGCCTTTCTGGAAAAGCACGGCTTTACCAGCCTGCTCAGGCGACTGGGTGCTGGCAAGGGCAGCCCGGAAAGGCCGAATAATCTCCACCCGGTCAAAGCCGTGAACAGGGGCACAGCTCCCGCAGGGAAAGAGCAGGGCACCCGCCAACCCCTGCCGGAAATGCCTCCTGTTAATTACGATGCCTATCAATGCGTGCAGGAGCTGGGCCAGTTGCAGCAATGGGTTGAACGGGCAAAAGCTGCGCATCTGGTCGCGGTGGATACCGAAACCAGTAGCCTGGACCCTATGCAGGCCAGTCTTGTGGGAATCAGCCTCGCCCTTGGTCCCAATGATGCCTGCTATATTCCTCTTGGCCATGGCGGCGCAGATATGTTTGCGCAAAAGCCGGAGCAGATAGACATCACTGAAGCTCTGGCCCTGCTCCGTCCCATGCTGGAAAGCGATGCCGTGCTCAAGGTCGGTCAGAATATCAAGTTTGACCAGAATATTCTGGCCCGTCACGATATTGCTGTCGCGCCGGTCGATGACACCATGATCCTGAGTTTCGATCTTGATGCGGGGCGGGCAACAGCCGGTGTCGGCGGGCACGGGATGGATGAATTGTCCGAAACCCTGCTTGGTCACAGGCCGATTGCCTACAAGGATGTGTGTGGCACCGGGAAAAAGGCGATTTCCTTTGCCGAAGTTCCCCTCGACAAGGCCACGCATTACGCCGCCGAGGATGCAGATATTACATGGCGGCTCCACGCCTGTCTCAAGCCACGTCTGTCAGCCGAGGGCGGGACAAGAATTTATGAGCGGGTAGACCGGCCCCTGATCGGGGTTGTCGCTCAGATGGAGCGCAGCGGCATCAGGGTCGATCGCCCTGCTTTGTCCCGATTGTCAGAAGAGTTTGCCCGACAGATGAGTGCGCTGGAGCAGGATATATATTCTCTTGCCGGAGAAGAATTTACCATTGGCAGCCCGAAGCAACTGGGCCAGATCCTGTTTGAGAAAATGGGCTACAAGTCAGGGCGCAAGGGCAAAAGTGGCCAGCATTCCACCGACCATTCCGTGCTGGAGCGTCTTGCAGGTGGTGGCGCGGAGATTGCGCAAAAAGTGCTCGACTGGCGGCAATTGGCCAAACTCAAATCAACCTATACCGATGCGCTGCAAGAAGCGATCAACCCGCAGACGCAGCGCGTCCATACCAGCTATTCGCTGGTGGGGGCACAGACGGGGCGGCTTTCCTCGACCGAACCGAATCTGCAAAATATTCCGATTCGCACTGCCATTGGCCGCCAGATCCGGCAAGCCTTTGTGGCAGAGAGCGGCAATGTCCTGCTTGCAGCCGATTACAGCCAGATAGAACTGCGTCTGGCCGCACATATGGCGGATGTGCCTGCTCTCAAACAGGCCTTTGCTGCCGGAGAGGATATTCACGCACGCACCGCGCAGGAACTTTTTGGCCATGTAGACCGGGATACGCGCTCACGCGCCAAAACAATCAATTTCGCGATCCTGTATGGTATTTCCCGCTGGGGGCTGGCAAGCCGGCTTGGCGTTGAGCCGGATGAGGCGCAGGCCATGATCGACACCTATTTCCAGCGGTTCCCCGGCATACAACGCTATATTCATGAAACACTCGAATCCGTGCGCCAGCGCGGTTATTCCGAAACCCTGTTTGGCCGGAAAACATGGTTTCCGCGCATCAATTCGCAAAACCAGACCGAAAAGCAGGGCAGCGAACGTGCCGCGATCAATGCCCCGATACAGGGCACCAGCGCCGATATCATCAAACGGGCCATGGCACGGATCATGCCCGCTCTTGAGGCTGAAAACCTTGGTCATGTGCGAATGTTGCTACAAGTGCATGATGAACTCGTATTTGAACTGCCGGAACAGGATGTGGCCGCAGCAAAACCCGTTATTGAAGCGGTCATGTCCGGTGCCGCCGCGCCCGCAGTCACGCTGGATGTGCCACTGGTGGTTGAAACCGGCACGGGCCAAAACTGGAATGACGCCCATTGACGCCTTCTCCCCCTGGCCCCCTTCCCCCATTCGGCCCCTTCCCATTGACGACCCGGAACGAAACCGACATTTAGCCAACGCCATCTGACAACCTCACACAAGCGAGTTGCAAACACGCCCCATGTTTGATCATCTGAACCCATCACACTGGAGCCTGGACTGGTCCGTTCTGGCCGAATCAGCCATTGTTCTCGCTATTGCAGTTGCGATAGCCTTGCTGCTTCACCGGGTGTTGTTTGCCCTGTTTCACAAGATTGCTGCCGCATCCTCGACTCCGCTGGATGAGATGGTGTTTTCGCGCATTCGCGGCCCCATTTTATGGACCATGATAGCGATTGCCATTTCAGCCGCCTCTCAGGCGGTTCCTTTTCTGGCGCGCATCTGGGCGGCCATGTCATCCTTTGTTGTCCCGGCCCTGCTGGGCTGGATCGCCTATACGCTGGTCAAGGCCTTTGCCTATGGCGCAGAATATCAGGCTGAAGTTTCTTCTGATCCGGTGGCCAGCCGCAGCCGGATGACGCGGATTGCCATTCTCTCCCGCACGGCAACTTTCGGCATCGTCTTCATTACTGTGGGGCTGATGTTGCTGGGTATTCCGGTTGTCCGCGATATTGGCGTGACCCTGATGGCTTCTGCCGGCCTGGCGGCCCTTGCGGTGGGTGCTGCGGCCCAGCCGGCGCTCAAATCCCTGATAGCCGGCCTGCAAATGGCATTAACCGAGCCTCTGCGTATCGGGGATCTGGTAGTGGTGGATGGCCATACTGGCAGGGTTGAGGAAATCCTCATGAGCTATGTTGTCGTGCGGATATGGGATGAGCGCGTGGTTATTGTCCCGACCAGTCGCTTTCTTGAAAATACATTTGAAAACTGGTCCCGCAAGAATGAAAAACTGACCGGCCCGGTCTTTCTGAATCTTGATCCTGTAACAGATGTTGCACCACTCAGGGCCGAGTTTTTACGCTTTGTCAGTACGCAGCCCAAATGGGACCACCGCACTGCCAATGTCATGATGACCGATGCCTATCCCGAAAGCATTGAACTGCGCCTGAGCATGAGCGCAGCCACTATTGGTGATCTGTTCGACTTGCGCTGCGCCGTGCGCGAACACATGCTGGGATGGCTACGCAATGAAATGCCCGAAGCCCTTATTCGTCACCGGCTGGAAGTGGGCGCCGCCAATGAAAGGGGCGCCCAGGGCCGCTAAAGCTTTTCGCGAAAAAGCTGATAGACTTTTTCGGCTCGAAAAATGCGGTAAAACAGACAATTACAGCATTGCGCCTGAGCGTTCCAACCTGCTGATGCGTCAGCACCATTGCAGGTTGGTATATTGCCGGACAGAACGGTATCAGTGCTTGTTCGTGCGTGTCGAACTGACCATGCCATCATGGATAAAGCCGATGGGGGTCACTTCGGCAGCGCGTTTTTTCAGCTCACCGCGCATCTTTTGATACTCTGTCTCCATCGCCTCGGTCACGGTTGCGCGCGAATCCTCCAGAGCTGCATCAAAATCCGCCATGGCACCCTGTTCGACATCTCCGCCGACACGCTGAAGAGCATTCAGCCCCGCACGGCGCACCACATCTTCAAGATCCGCACCTGTAAAGCGTTCGGTCCTGTCCGCAATAACGGCCAGATCCACATCCTTTGCCAGCGGCATGTCGCGGGTATGAATACCCAGAATACGCTCCCGACCTTCCTTGTCCGGCGTGCCAACATAAACCAGCTCATCAAATCTGCCCGGACGTAACAGGGCCGGATCAACCAGTGTAGGCCGGTTGGTCGCACCAATCACGACGACAGATTGCAATTCTTCAAGCCCGTCCATCTCGGCAAGGATCGTATTCACCACCCGGCCTGTGACCTGCGGTTCGCCCTGCCCGCTGCCGCGCGCCGGCACGAGACTGTCAATCTCGTCAATAAACAGGACACAGGGCGCGACTGCACGCGCGCGGGCAAACAATCGGGCAATCTGCTGTTCGCTTTCACCATACCATTTTGACAACAGATCAGAGCTTTTCATCGAGATGAAATTGGCCTGCGCCTCCTTGGCCACGGCTTTTGCCAGCAGGGTTTTACCCGTGCCGGGCGGGCCATAGAGCAGAAAACCCTTGGCCGGACGGATACCCAGACGCGTAAAGGCATCAGGATTTTTAAGAGGCAGTTCGACCCCTTCTTTCAACTTGGCAATCGCATCACCAATACCGCCAATATCATCCCAGCCGACTCTGGGCACCTGCACCATCACCTCACGCATGGCAGAGGGCTGCACACGTTTAAGTGCGGAAAGGAAATCCTCCCGGCTGACATGCAGATCTTCCAGCACTTCAGGCGGGATAGTCCGCTCATCCAGATCAAGGCGCGGCATGATCCGGCGCACGGCATCAATCGCCGCCTCGCGTGCCAGAGCTGCAATATCGGCGCCTACAAAGCCATGCGTCGTGCGCGCCAGCTCATCAAGATCAACCTTGTCGCCCAGTGGCATACCCCGCGTGTGGATGGCAAGGATTTCCCGCCGGCCTTTTTCGTCCGGCACGCCAATCACGATTTCGCGGTCAAACCGGCCTGGACGACGCAAGGCTTCGTCAATTGCATCGGGCCGGTTGGTCGCGGCAATCACCACCAGATTGCTACGTGATTCGAGTCCGTCCATCAGAGTAAGTAATTGCGCAACAAGGCGTTTTTCTGTTTCGCCGGTAACCTGCGCCCGTTTGGGCGCGATGGAATCAATCTCATCGATAAAGATAATGGCTGGTGCGGCCTTGCTCGCCGCCTCGAACACTTCGCGCAGGCGCTTTTCGCTTTCTCCATAGCCTGATCCGACAATTTCAGGGCCGTTAATGGTGAAAAACTCGGCGTCACTTTCATTGGCGACGGCTTGCGCCAGACGGGTTTTACCCGTGCCCGGCGGCCCGTGCAGAAGAACCCCCTTGGGCGGATCAACCCCAAGGCGGGTAAACAGTTCCGGATAGCGCAGGGGAAGCTCGACCATTTCGCGCAGGGCCTGAATCGTATCCGGCATACCGCCGACATCATCATAATTGACTGTGCCGCGTCCATCGCGCGGTTCTTCAAATTCCGCCCGCATCTCGACTTCAGTGTTCTCGTCGATAT
>JBKEEC010000333.1:0-1737 GCA_047975785.1 Sphingomonadaceae bacterium
ACGCTCGCCGGCATCATGTCACTTGCGATGGGGCTCGGTCCGCTTCTCCTAGGCGCCGCCTACGATGCTTTTGGGACATATGTTCCGGCATTTCGGATCGCGATCCCGATTGCGCTTGTCGCAAGCGTTCTCGTCGCTTCATTGGGCAGATACGATCCACGTTTTGCCGTTGGACGCTGACGTAATCCGTAAACTTGACTTATGGCGATACCCACATGATCTCCTTAATTCAATTCAGAGTCTACCATGTGTAGATTGAGGCATATCCACTGTTACTGAGCTAATTCGCGCATTCGTGGGGCGGGAAGGCGTCAAGCAGTTGTCCGATGCGCTGCCATGTTGCTTCGACGGTGCGTTCGGCTTGGTAAGTGGACGGTCGAAATCGTCAAACGGTCCGACAAAGCAAAGGGCTTGGGGGGGTCTCCCGCGCCGCTGGGTTATCGAGCACGCCCTGGCATGGCCCAACCGAAACCGGCGTCTCGCAAAAGACTTCGAGCAAACTATCGCCTCGGAACCGCGTGGCGGTTCATCGATCCTGCTCCTCACGCGCCGCATCACACGGCTATGAAGTCACGTCGGTTAGTTTTGACACAGACTCTAAGGGGCGAGGGGCGGTGCCCGACGGCTTCGGGTTCGAATAATATTCGTCAGGACGCGATGCGATCGCGTCCTGACTTGAATTCACACAGTCGTTTCGGCCTGTCGCACAGGCTTCCCGTCAAGAAGAATGCCTTCGAGATCGCCCTTGGCGCGCCACTGCTGCAATATCGCGACCATCGCCGGTACGCCGTGGCCATATGGACCATTGCGCAAGGTGCTTGCGTTGGCCTGTCCTTCCTCGTTCCAGAAACTCGGCGGGCATCCCTTGGTCCAGCGATCCATTACAATCGGCGCCAGATTCTCGTGATGGCGAACCCAAGTGTTGACTGCTTGTGAGGTTGCTTCGACGGTCTTGGCCTTGCGGTTCTCAACCTCGCTGATGATGTAGGCGATGTGGATCGCCTGTTCATCCATCATGTGCGGAAAGTTAGGTCCCCATGCGCTTTGCGTGGTGCTGAGGATGAAGAGATTGGGGAAATCGTCGACAGTCATGCCGTGCAGCGTGAGCGCGCCTTCCTTCCACTTCTCGCTCAGTTCGAGACCGCCGCGGCCATAGACCGGCATGGTTTCGCGGCCCGAATATGCCGAAAGGTCGAAACCTGTGGCAAAGATCAGGCAGTCGATCTTGTATTTGTTGTCGCCGACAATGATGCTGTCGGCGGTGATTTCGTCAACGCCATGACCCATGGTGTCGACGAGGTGGACGTTTGGACGATTGAAGGCAGGAAGGTAGTCGTCATGGAAGCAGGGGCGCTTGCACATCCGGTTGTACCACGGCTTCAATGCTTCGGCGGTTTCCTTGTCCTTGACCGTTTCGTCCACGCGGCGTCGGGCGATCTCCATGGCCCGATAATCGGCCAGCTGCATCTGTTCGGCACGCTCTTCGTCGGTGGCGTCGGGGGACATGGAGTGCATCATGTCCCAGACAGGCTGTGTCCATCCGTCGTCGACGAGATCGACCTTGACCGGTAGCCCACTCAGCAGGTTGGTCATGTTGTCCATTCGTTCACGCTGCCAGCCGGGCTTTAGCGATGCCGCCCATTCTGTGTCCGTCGGCCGGTCACCGCGATAGCTGACGCCAGAAGGCGTGCGTTGGAAGACGTAAACTTCCTTTGCCGATTTGCCGAGATGCGGAAC
>JBKEEC010000334.1:0-2309 GCA_047975785.1 Sphingomonadaceae bacterium
GGGGATGAACCGGCCTTTGACGCGCTGGAACGCGCCCTCAACCAGTGTTCCCCACACGCGTGGGGATGAACCGATGAACAGCCAGACAGAGCAGATTTTCAGCAAAATGGTGTTGAACCAGATCAATGCGGAAAATCTCGGCGCGGCAAAAACCCTGCTCAACAACTTCGGCGACCGCCTGGGCGGTAGCCGGGGAGCGCTTGAGGCGCACATAAGCGCCAAAGGCCGCGAGCTGGGGGCACGCGCCCGGATTGATGCTGCAAGGGCAGAAACAGAGGCCCTCAAGGGAAAGGTGGACGCGTTCAACTCGGATACGGCCGGGATGTCTGACGCTGAAAAGCTGGACATTTTGGACAAAACGTATGGCGGCGACGCAAAAAACAAGAAGGTTTACAGGGCCATTCTTGATGATGTCGCCTACGAGGCCGGGGCGAAGGCAGACCTGCGGAATAAAGCTCAGGCTATCCGCCTGCGTGGCATTGAGGACAGCCTGACAGAAGCAGCAAAAGGAACGCCGGAAGAGAGCTTTCAGAAAACGCGCGAGGTTGTCCAAGGACTGCCGCTCGAAGACCGTCCAAAAGCTCTCAAGATCGCGGATAATCTCCGAGCGGCAAATATGCACGACGATGGCAAGATTACGCAGGATGATCCCCTTGCTAAGTCAGAACTCGCAACCAGGCTTGCCAGCGGTGAGGATGTTTCAGTTGACGCGGAATACGGCAGTCGCCTCAGCAAGGTGACGCGCGAGAAGTACAAGAGTGAGGCTTTCCGCTCTGCCCTGCCCTCAGTCAAAACGGCCTTTGAAGTGGAGGCCGCCACATGGATGGGCGCCAACAAATCCCAGGCAAAATCTGCTCTCGGCAAGGGCGGCGTTGGTGCTCTATGGACGCGCTTCCTTGACCAAACCAATGCCGATGAAAAGAAAGACCCTGCACGCCTGCGCCAGGAGGCAAGGGATTTCTTCCAAGCAGTTACGCTTGAAGCGGGATTCTTTGGCCGTGACAAAAAAACTATCCAGGGGTTGCAAAATATCTACCTCGACAAATACGACGATGCCCGCCCAGCGCAGGGCACACCAGAATATGACCATGCGGTTCAGATGCTCAAGCAGGCCGGTAAAAAGCCGGAAGGCATGTTTGGTCGGTATTCAGATAAACAGCTTTCTACCGCGTATAGACTGCTTCTTCAGAGCAGCCCTGATGCAGGCGGGGGTGAATAATGTCCCAGAATTTTGACCTCGAAAAATTCAGCCAGGAATTTGATCGGCGTATGGGCAAGTCCTCTGATAGCGCGCAATATCAGGGATACAAGCCCCCTTCCATCTCGCTGGACAACACGGGTGAAATATCCATCGAGCAGCAGAATAGCGGTGAAGAAGGTGGGTTCGTCAGCGCGCCGCCAGTTGAAGATATTCTTTCGCTCTATGGTTCGCTTGAAAACAGCGTGCAGAATGAAGCCCAGGATATCGGGAGTGGGCTTCATACACTGAAAAACAATATGAATTTGAGTCCGTTGGAGGCCCGCAAACTCCAACTCGCATCTGGCCTTCCCCCTAACTTTGTTGATATGGACCCAGGATTTGCACGCAAAAAGATCGCATCTGACCAGTATGCTGAATCATTGCAGGCATTCAGTGACAACATCCGCCAGACGCCAAACACCCTTGATTTTCTGCGTGAGGCTAACGCCCTCGATCAGCTTGCCATCACCCAGGACAAGCCGCTGACAGAAATTGAGCGCAGCGTTGACAGAGAAGGTTTGGGGTTCTTTAACTCCGGCGTAATTGGCACAGCCCGCAACGCCTGGGACGTTGGCATGGTTGGGCGTGAGCTGAACAAGCTCTATCTCAAGGAAATGTACGGATCTGCCCTGACGGATGAAGAAGAGCAGCAGATGCGCGTCTTCACCTCGGCCCTCAACTACTATGATAACCTTGGCGACAAGATGCCGCTGCCGCAACGCATGGTGCGCGGAACTGTGGGGAGTGTCGCCGTGCCGCTGTATGGGTCTGCCGAGGGTGGTGTCAGGGGGCTTACGCGACTCGGAACAACCATGGCGTCTGCTGGAGCTATTTACGGTGCTCTGGCTGGCGGTGGTGTGTTCTCTGCTCCAACAGCAGTTGCTGGGGCCATGTCTGGCCTCGGGGCGGCCGCAACCGGCGGCGCTGTTCTGGATATGATGGAACAGGAAGGCGCGGCTATCTACGGCACATTGCGCGCTATGGAAGACGAAAGCGGCAACAAGATTGACCGCGACGTGGCACGGACGCTGGCCGTCATTGGCGGCGGAATATCTGGCGGCCTTGAGTA
>JBKEEC010000023.1:0-2872 GCA_047975785.1 Sphingomonadaceae bacterium
ATTGACAATAGTATGCACGGTTCGCTATCGGCCCGCTCCTACCCTGCGAACCGGATGTTCTGAAACCGGTTTGCCTGTGTGCCCAGATGGCGGAATTGGTAGACGCACCGTCTTCAGGTGGCGGCGCTCGCAAGGGCGTGGAGGTTCGAGTCCTCTTCTGGGCACCATTTGTTCTTCCGGGAACGTCCTGAAAATATGGACAAAGTGGTGGAAATCTGCCATTTATGAGCCTTCAACAGTCCGGTTGTGTCTGCAAGTTTCCGCACGCATCCGGGGCAAGCTGGGGGCAAATCTTAGGGTCATTCCCCCAAACCGAAATTTCCTTGCCCCCACCGTTTGGCGTGATCGAACGAGCAGGCAAATCCGGCCAAGCAGTGGAGGCCGTGATGCCGCTATCCGATTCCGCAATCCGCGCGATGAAGCCGCAGGCCAAACGTTACCGGAAGACCGACCAGCGTGGGCTTTATCTCGAAGTGGAACCGAATGGTTCGAAGCTGTGGCGTTGGAAGTATCGCTACCAGGGGCGTGAAAAGCGTATCGCGCTGGGTCGTTACCCCGATGTTTCGCTGTCGGCTGCTCGGCGTTTGCAGGAGGATGCACGCCGCCTTCTCGAAGATGGGAAAGACCCCTCGCTTGAGCGCCGAAGGGAACGGCTCATCGCGTCTGTCAGCGCCGAAAACACGTTCGGCGGGGTTGCGCGCGAATATATTGAAATCAAGATGGTGGGCGAGCAGCGGTCAGAAACCACCGTGTCAAAAGCGCGCTGGCTCCTCGAACAGCTCAAGCCGTTGGCTACCCTCCCGGTTGCCGAAATCAGGCCTGCTGAAGTGCTCGGCGCATTACGCCGGATCGAGGCCAAGGGAAAGTATGAAACGGCCCGCCGGTGCCGTTCATTCGCCAGTCGTGTTTTCCGTTATGCGGTCGCCACCGCGCGGGCGGAGAATGATCCTTCATCAGTTCTCAGGGGTGCGCTCATCACGCCTAAAGTTACACATTACGCGGCGCTCACCGATCCCAAACAGGTGGGCGATCTGCTACGCTCGATCGACGAATACACCGGCTCACTGATCACCAAAATTGCAATGCAGATCACCCCGCATGTGATGTGCAGGCCGGGCGAATTGCGACAAGCCGAGTGGTCTGAATTCGATCTCAACAAAGCGGTCTGGACGATCCCGCAAGGGCGCATGAAATCACGCCGTCCCCATGCGGTTCCGCTGTCGGAACAGGTCGTAAATTCCCTGCTGGACCTGCAACCGTTGACTGGCCCGACTGGCTACGTCTTCCCCGCATTCCATACCTCAAAGCGCCCGATGAGCGAGAACACAATTAACCAGGCCTTCCGCCGGATGGGCTACACTTCGCAGGAAATGACGGCTCACGGTTGGCGGACCACAGCCTCCACGCTGCTTAACGAATCCGGCAAGTGGAACCCCGACGCAATCGAACGCTCACTTGCCCACGCCGACGCCAATGCGGTGCGCGGAACATACAATCGCGGGCGTTATTGGGCTGAGCGTATCGAGATGCACCAATGGTGGAGCGATTACCTTGATCAGTTGCGAAAAGGGGGCGATGTCGTGCCGTTTGAGCGCTGCGCGCGGGCATGATGGGTGCAGGTAAGCTGCTTCATCCGGGTTGACCGATGGGTCAAATTCGAATGCGCCCACCGCTCAAATAAATGCATATAAATCAATGGACTATATGGGATTTCAATCGGATTTGACTTGCAAGTCAGATTTGATTGAGAAGCTGCCATTTCTGAAAAATGGACATAATATATTGATTATAAGAGAATATTATCGGCTTTTTCCTGCGATTTGTCGCGTACGGTGTGCTTATGTTCTCAACTTGATCGGCCATGTCCAGAAACGCATCCTGATTGCGGCATGAGGCATGTAAAGTTGTCCCGGAGGATCGCGGCGAAAGCACGGGATTCGTGAGCGAAATGTGGTTTAACTACCGTCACCATTCGCCCCTATTTCAACGATCGGCTCGGTCCTGTATTTGGCTTTATGCTGTTCACATTCTTCACGAACACGGTTCAGCCATGTGTCATACCAGCACCAAGTATTTCCGACCGCGATGGCCCCATAGCTTTTCGCCAGGTTCTTCGCGTCCAGCCTTTTCCAGAGTTGTGTATGGCTGTGCATCGTGAACCTGTCCCACCCTTCGGCCTTCATCTGAGCCACGATCTCGTTTGGTAGATATTTCTTCTTTTCTACCTCCTTCAGTGCAATGTTGAATTTTTCAGCCACTTCCGATCCCGGCGCGACAATCTCAACTGCCATGTCCGCACCTGGTGCACGATTTGCCGTCTTGTGGAGCATGTAGACGCGAAAAGCATACCTTGGATCGGCTTGTTGTTGCGGTGTCAAACGATCCTCGAAACCGTCCATGATGGTTTCGATATTTCTCGGCAATCCGCCTGCCCGCTTGAGCATCCCGTGCTGATCGGGACTGAATGTTACGAACTGAAGTGCAATCGGGAGTCGCCTTTCGAGCGCATACTGCGGACCAAAGAGCCGCTTGATTGCGTCGTTAAAATTGATGCAGCAGGCTTGCAGCTTGGCGCTCACAGTATCGTCGATGCGGTTCGTCGAGCGGTGTTCGATTTCGTGCCGCAATTCCAGAAGGAATGCCAAATTGTCCTTCGCGCCTTGCTCCACCGGACAGCGCGCATGCTTCAGGCATTGGCTAAGTTCCCAGTATTTATCGGCTCCCCCTGGCGTTTTTATAACGACTTTTTGCCCGCCTTGATTCTTTGTGTGGCGATAATCGATGCCCTCATGCTTGAACCAAGCATGCAGCAAGTAGGTCCACGCGATAATGGCGCTGACGATGAACAATTCTGCGCGAAACGTCAGCCCGG
>JBKEEC010000335.1:0-6936 GCA_047975785.1 Sphingomonadaceae bacterium
CGTTGCTGTTGCTGTTGCGGCATCGAGCATAGAGGCAAGCATGCCCCCACCGACGACGCCGTTGCCCTGAATGGTATCCGGTCCCATCGTAAAGCCTAGCTGTACATTACCGGGCGTGCCGCCTTTCAGCTTCGAGCCAAGCATCACGAAAAAAGGATTGATCTCTAGCGGAATGCCAGCGCCTCCAAACTCGCCACCATCAATCGCTTCGCGAATGAAGGCGCGTGTCGGATTGTCGGTTGCACCTTTGCTCATTCAGACACCCTCCTGAGAAAAACGGCGCGGTGCTCTTGGCTACCGCGCCGCAGAGACGAGTTCTTTAATCCTGCGGGATCAACACGCCATTCTTGGGTTCGGGCCACCACAAATCAGTGGTCAATTCACCAAAGGTGTTACGCAGTGTTCCCACACCATCGGCCTCGATCTCGATCACATCACCCGGCTTCAACCAAATATCGAGCTCCAGCGCGGAACCGCCGCCCATGGTGCCAGAACCGATCACGTCACCTGGCTGTAGATATTCCCCAAGCGAAACGAACGCCAGCACTTCCTCGATATTCCACAGTTGGCCACCGCTGTTGCCCTCAGCAACGGTCTTACCGTTCAGTCGCGCACGCATTGGAATGCTGTAGAGATCATCAAACTCGTCAATAGTGGTGATCCACGGGCCGATACCGTGACCAAACTGCTTGGATTTGGTAGCTCCCATACCAATTGCCAGTTCGTCCACCATCAGATCGCGCCCGCTGAAATCATTATACATCGTCACACCGAACAGGCAGTCCATCGCTGTTTCCGGCACAAGATTGGTCGCCCGGCGACCGATCACCCAACCCAGTTCAAGCTCATAGTCCATGCGCTTGAGGTATTCTGGCCAGGGAACCACATCTTGATGGCCAAGCAATACCGAAGTGCCGTTGTTGGAATAGGGAATGCGACGCTCCATCGCATCGGGAATTGTGCGGCCCATCTTTTCGGTCCAACCCTTGATGTGGCCAAGGAAGTTGAGGCCATCGCGCAAAGCAAGGCAATCAGATGCAGGCAACCATTTCACCGAATCAATATCCAGCGAGGCGTCATCACCCGCAGTTTCAGAAACTTCGGCGGCATGGTGCTTCAGGAAGTCACCACTGGAAATCGCTGCCACCATACTGCCAGGGAAGGCAGCCACCGCAAGGTTGCGAGCCGCATCCTCGGTTGCATGGTTCTTCTTCTGGTAATACAGAGCTGCAGCACGCGCCAAGTCAATGACGCGGCTTTTTTCCGGTTCAACAAGCACTAGGCGCGCAATACCGCCGTCCGGCGAGTCACGGAGAATACGTCCAAACTTCATGGTCAATCCTTTCTTGGTAAGCCTTTTGGGCATGCGTGCCCGTGAAAATCCTGGTTCCTTTCCAACCGCTCAGACTGTGCCATCCTCGTCGAGAGCAAGCAGGACGAAAGCCATCCGGCAGTACTGGTTCGAGCGATTGGACCAACTGTGATTGGTCGCACGCTGGATCAAGACGTCACCTGCACGCATCAATGTCTCGTCTTCATCCAGCATCGCGTAGATTTCGCCTTCCAGACATATCGCGTAATCAAGTGAGTGAGTCTTGTGGAACCACATGTGGCGAGGATCGCCTTCATCGCGGACCTTGTTGTGATCGAGGAAGCTGGAGAGCTTCTCGCGATTATAGCTGGCATCCGGCGGAAAATCGACGATCCGCAAAATAGACCCTTTTTCGGAATGAAAACCGAAGACGTGACCTTCAGGGGCTGGCTCATCCCCCTTGGCAGCACCTTCCCCGGTTGCCCAGGCGACCTGAACAAAAGAAGGGGCGTAATCGGCAACCAGCCAGTTGGGCGGTGGACCATCCGAGCGGATATAAGAGCGACCTTGGTCATCCGTAGCGGTTACAATTCGTCGAATCGGCTTCCGCCCTGTTGTGTTTTCGGCCAACTTTGTTCTCCTTGACGTCTTCAAACTCTCGTCGAGATTCTGCAATGCCTATGTATTAAGGAAACGATTCGTTTTGTAAAGGTGTTCGGGAATTTTCTCTGAATAGCTGGCAATTCACTTCATGATTGACATAGCCGCCTCATAGTTTCAGAACGTACCGATTAGTAACTCTGCATGAGAATCATTGTCTGGATGCAGAAGGAACAGAAAGGGGTGTGATGGCAGCGCTGAATTTTGTATCAGACCAGGTAGCGTGCGAGGTATTTAACTGGAACAGCGCCATCGCCCTGCTGCAAAAAGTATATGGGCATGATTTTGGCCCCGGAGCATCGCCTGCAAGGACGCTGGCCGCAGATGGTCCATCATGGCTGAGGACCTTGCCTGCCAATCCTCCGGGATGCCAATACTTCGGCGCCAAACTAATGGGGGCAACAATGTCTGCGCAGCCCCCGACAGCCGATTATGTCATCGTGCTGTTTGAAAAAACCAGTGGCCGGATCGCGGGCTTTCTGGATGCGAATACAGTGACTGGATTTCGCACCGCTGCCACCAGCGCCGCTGCCATCGACAAGATGATGCCCAAGAGAAGCTTGCGGTTGGGCGTAGTCGGTTCCGGCCTCGAAGCCTCTATGCATACGCGGGCCTTTGCTGCAATCCGTGATATTGACGCAATCAAGGTTTTCAGCCCCAATCCCGCCAGTCGCGAGCGCTTTGCCGAAACCCTCGGCAGCGAACTTGGCGTCAGCGCAACCCCTGTCGCATCCGCCCAAGACGCTGTCTGGGATGTCGATCTTGTACTCACTGCGGCCCGATCGCGCGATGAAAGTCCGATCCTTTATGCAGACTGGATAGCGCCTGCTGCGGCAGTGGTATCGATTGGCTCAACTGTTCCCTCTCAGCGGGAGATTGACGTTTCGGTGGTTGAACGCGCTGACCTGATTGTGTGTGACATGCTGGAAGAAACACTGGAGCAAACAGGCGATATGATTGCCGCCAGAGAGGCCGGGATCGCCTTTCAGCAGTATGCCATATCGCTGAACTCCCTGCTCAACGGAAGCGCTGCAGAACTGGTGGGTAATGCGCGGTTGCCCATGTATAAATCGGTGGGTGCGGGCATCCAGGATGTCGTGGTCGGTGCATTGATCTTCGAACAAGCCGTGGCAGCCGGGCTGGCGACACCGCTCCCGGTAGAGCTTTCCGGCAAGAGACTTTAAGCCTGCCGATAACCGTAGGCGACAAAAACCATAGGACGGGATTGATTTATGGCCAGCTATACACGAAACGAAGCAAGGGATTGGGCACGCGAGAAAATGAACGGGGTTGCCCCCGTTGTCATCCCGACCATGACCTCAGACTTTAAGCGCCTCAACGAGCGAGCTGTGCGCCACGACGTAGCGCTGACCAAAGAGCACGGTTTTATTGGTGCATTGGCAACATCGGAAGTACCGCTTTCCGAAGACGAGCATGACCTCTTCCAGAAAATCATGGTCGATGAAGGCGGCAAGGATTACATTGTAGTCCATCATGCCATCTTCAACACACTCGAAGACAATATCGAGATGGTCAAAAAGGCTGAAACCAACGGATGCGAGCTCGTCTTGCTGGGCTATCCTCCGCACTTCTACCCCAAGTCGCTGGAGGAGGTTTACGAATACAGCAAGGCGGTGATTGACGCTACCAATCTGGCAGTCATGTTGTTTCCTGTGCCAACCTGGGGTTTCGGCCGCCTGCATCCTGCAGATATCTCGAAAAAGATCCTGCGTAGCTTGGTGGATGATTGCCCGAATGTGGTGGCGATCAAGGCTGAAGGGGGAATGCCATATATCATGTCAGCGATCGAGATGCACCGCGAATTTCACAAGGAAGTGGTGATTTCTTCACCCTTGGAATACGAATATCTTACACTGGGTCAGCTCATGGATATTCCATTTTGCGGAACCAATTACAGCGCATTTTTCGGTCCCACCATTCCGCACGCGCACAAACTGATGCGTGAAGGCCGGTATGACGAAGTGACCGAAATTTTCTACCAGATTGACCCCATGCGCAAGGCAGTAGGCACACTGGGCTTCGGCGGCCATGGCCTGTCCAACCGCCTGCTTTGGAAATACCAGTCATGGCTGCAGGGCTATAACGGCGGGCCAATCCGTCACCCGACTGCGCGCGTCTACGCCAAGGATATGGCTTTGTTGCGCAGCGCCACTGCGGCAGCAGGGCTCAACCCAACCAGTTCGCCCGACGAAGATTTTTTCATCGGCCGCAACCCCGCCTGACCGGCTGTCCCGATTTCCGATAAGGAATGCTTTGAATGACCAATCATGCACACCTCCCGCTTAACGATCCCGGCCTGCTGCGCCAGGCTATGCTGATCGACGGAGAATGGGTTCAGGCCGATAATGGCGAAACAATCGATGTAACCAATCCCGCGACCGGCGAGTTTATTGCCCGTGTTCCGAATGGCGGCACTGCAGAAACGCGGCGGGCCATTGCAGCGGCGGAAATGGCCATGCGTTCATGGCGCAAGGAATTGCCCAAGGAACGTGCGCGCATCCTGCGCAAGCTGTTTGACCTGATGATGGAGCACATCGATGATCTGGCGACGATCCTGACTGCCGAACAGGGTAAGCCGCTGGAGGAGGCACGTGGGGAAATTCTCTACGGTGCCGGGTTCATTGAATGGTTCGCAGAGGAAGCCAAACGCATCTATGGGGATATCATTCCCCAGAACGTCGACGGGCGGCGGCTCCTGGTGCAAAAGATGCCGATCGGCGTGTTCGCAGCGATTACTCCTTGGAATTTTCCCAATGCAATGATCACCCGCAAGGCCGGCCCCGGTTGGGCAGTCGGTTGCACGGGCGTGATCAAGCCCGCAAGCCAGACCCCGCTCTCGGCACTGGCCCTGGGCGTGCTGGCTGAGCGGGCCGGCCTGCCCAAGGGGGTTTGCAACATCGTGACCGGTTCCGCAGGCGCGATTGGCGGCGAACTCACCTCAAATCCTGACGTGCGCAAGCTCTCCTTCACCGGCTCGACGGAAATCGGTGCTCTGCTGCTCGAACAATGCGCGCCCACTATCAAGAAGACCAGCATGGAACTGGGCGGAAATGCCCCCTTCATCGTATTCGATGATGCTGATCTGGAAGAAGCGGTTCATGGCGCCATTGCGGCCAAGTATCGCAATTGTGGCCAGGCATGCATCGCTGCTAACCGGATGCTGGTGCAATCCGGTATTTACGATGCCTTTGCCAAACGGCTGGCCGAAGTCAGTTCGGGGATCAAGGTTGGCAACGGGATGGACGACGGCGTGATCGCTGGCCCTCTGATCGACGAAAAAGCGGTGGAGAGCGTCGAGCGCCATGTGGCTGATGCTGTGGCCAAGGGCGCTCGTATCGCAACCGGCGGTGAGCGGCATGAACTAGGGGGGCTGTTCTACCAGCCAACAGTGCTCACCAACGTGCCCCTTGATGCCGCCGTGTTCGCAGAAGAAATTTTTGGCCCGGTCGCTCCGCTGTTCCGTTTTGAAACCGAAGAAGAAGCCATCGCAATGGCAAATGACACCCCCTTTGGCCTCGCTTCCTATGTCTATGCGCGCGATGTCGGACGCATTTTCCGGGTGGTAGAAGGGCTAGAGTTTGGCCTAGTCGGCGTGAACGAGGGATTGATCTCGACAGAGGTCGCACCGTTTGGCGGAGTCAAGGCATCCGGCCTCGGCCGCGAAGGCTCCAAATACGGTGTCGATGACTACCTCGAAATCAAATATGTCGCACTCGGCGGGCTATAGAGGCACCGCGAGGAGAAAGTCCGCAAGGTTAATGACTTCAGAGAAGAGAGAAATACACGGTTTACCCATTCAAGAA
Organism: Sphingomonadaceae bacterium; assembly: GCA_047975785.1. GTDB lineage: Bacteria > Pseudomonadota > Alphaproteobacteria > Sphingomonadales > Sphingomonadaceae > JACXVD01. Next base: position 5,797 of record JBKEEC010000335.1, read on the forward strand.
GCATCCAACCTTTCACAGCCTGTATAAGGATGAGAATCCGCAGACCAGCATTTGATCCCATGCAGACGCCGAAAACCGACAGGAGACAGTCTAAATGGCCCAGCCCTCAGACCAAATCATTCAGGCTGCCCGCAAGGCGGGCAAGGCCATGGCAGATCGCAATACCCCCTTCGTGTTTGATGAATGGTATGTCGCTGCCTTTAAAGACGAAATTGGTAGGGCACTGCTGCCGCGTACGCTGCTGGGCAAGCGGATCGTTTTTTATAGAACAGAGGCTGGTGAACCTGTGGCACTGGATGATCGGTGCGCGCACAGGTCTTATCCTCTTTCCGCCAGCACACTTCAGGGCGATACCATTGTGTGCGGTTACCACGGCTTCCGTTATGACAGCGCCGGTAATTGCGTCGAGGTTCCCTCGCTCAAGACATGTCCTAGAACCATCGGTGTAAGACGTTATCCGCTGGTAGAAATCGGCCCACTGGTGTGGATCTGGATGGGTGACGAGGATAAGGCCGACACGGCCCGTATTCCCGATGTCTCTTATGTCGATCATCCCGACTGGCAATGCTCGAAAGGCTACATGTCTTTGCCAGGCAATTATGTGAGTCTGCACGAAAACCTGCTCGACCTGACTCACCTGAGCTTTGTCCATGCGAAATCATTCGGCACACCGGACTATGCTGCAGCACCATACAAGACTGAATATGGCAATGGTCATTTCAAGGTCACACGCGAAGTCAACCCCACGCTCTTACCACCGGTTTGGGCCGAACCTTCTGGTCTGACCGGGGTAGGTACGGCTGTTCGCATCGCCACCTCGGAATTCCTCAGCCCGGCATATCATCGTGTATCAACCAGCTTTTGTGACGGTGCTGTGCCTGAGGATCAGCGCCAGATCTGTTCGATCCGGACAGCACACCTGCCGACACCCGAGACGCAAACGAGCACACATTATTTCATCGTCCACGCACGCGACTTTGCACTGGATCAACATGAAGTGACAGACGTTATGCATGAGCGCCTGTTCGCCGCCTTTACTGAGGACGTGGAAGCGCTTTCAATCCTGGAAGTGGTATTGGAAAATACGGCCGAGGAAGATTTTTACGAGATTTCGGTGGCCTCGGATGACCCAGGGATTGC
>JBKEEC010000336.1:0-2758 GCA_047975785.1 Sphingomonadaceae bacterium
CCCACAGCACATTGCCGGAAATATCTGTCGGCGCACTGATGGTCTGTGCATGTACAGCATGAGCCAGCCCCAGAAAGGTAGCAAGCCAGATCAGAAATCCGGACAATATGCGCATCATCGTCAAACCAGTCTGCGTTAACACTTCCAAACGGCAGAATAAGTCACCTAACATAGTGTTTATCAGCCAGGCGGAAACTCCGTTATAACGCTCAGGCTATGGCTCCAACCATGAAGGATTTATTAACTTTACAGAATTTGACATTTACCGGAGCTGCATTGACCAAAACACACAGCCACAAAAGATAACCGTGCAATTTTGCGATAGATCCCCTGACCCCGTCCCCGATGCTGACAGATATCGCCTAAAATGGAAAGCAATGGCTGATTTTATCGAAACTTTGCAGATGGGCTGAAGAATACGAATCCAATATCGAGAAACGCGTGCTCCCTTATAGAAAGTGACGGGTAATAAAGGATAGCCGGTGCGTGAATGAAGCTTGCGTCAATAAGGATTGCCATAAGTTGCTACTAGGCTTAAAGGCCAGCGGCATGTCTACCAGAGCAATCACCAACAAGATAGGTTTGATCTTTAACCGCCTCGGCGGGTATCCGCAATTTTGCATCAAAGCCATCATTGTACCGGGATCGAAACTGGCTGGGGCCAGTCATCGAAGTCTGGCCTCGTCATAGTCTCGACACAAGGTTTGCCATGCGTTTTTTGATGTCATTTATTGTGCTTGCACTTGGCCTGACAGGTTGTGTTAGCGGTCCGAAACCGCCGCCAAACCCGGCTGTCGCTGTCCTTGAAGGAGAGCGCGTCCTGCCAGCGCCGGATGATGTGGCGGAAGGTATGCGCGGTAATTCAAAAGTCGGGCCACTCGACGTTCTGTCATTCGATGTTTTCGGGATCAATAGTCTCAGCCGGGAAAAGGTTCAGGTCGGGCCTTCCGGCCAGATATCCCTCCCTTTAATCGGGGTGGTTGATGTTTCCGGCACCACCATTTCCGAGGTGGAGGATATGGCAACGCAGAGATTGCGGTCAGCCGGTGTTCGAAACCCGCAAGTGTCGGTCAATTTCGTTGATATTAAATCCCAATATGTGGCGGTCGAGGGCCAGGTCAACAAGGCTGGCCTTTACGATGTTCGCAAGGACATGACGCTATTGCGGGCACTGGCATCTGCAGAAGGGCTAACAGAGGATGCAAAAACCGGCAACGTAATGATATTCCGCACAGTTGGTGGAAGCAAGATGGCCGGACTTTACAATGTTGAGGCAATCAGGCTTGGCCATTATGACGATCCGCCGGTATTTGCGGGTGATGTCGTAGTTGTAAATCAGGACAGAGCAGCAGTCCTGTTCCGGAATGCCTTGGGAATTCTTCCTGCGCTTACATACGTCATTGTGGCAATCATCAACTAGCTTCGGGGTCTCAAGTTATAAATATGTCGAGTTCGGTGCTCACGATTTCTCCGGAATATTTGCCCACGACGAGTCCGGCTGCCGCCGGAACCGGCGCAGCACCAATGCTTGTCCAGAATTGGCAGGTTTTGAAGCGTTTCAAATGGACTGCGATTGGTATTCTGGGCGTATCCCTTGTTTTGGGTATTCTGGTAACTTTCCTGATGACCCCGCAATATACGGCGACCTCGCGCATCGAAATTAGCCGCCAGCAGGAAAGTTTTGCAAATGTTCGGGGTGTTAACCAGACTGACGCCAGACAGGATCTGGAATTCTACCAGACACAGTATTCCTTGCTGGAGGCACGTAGCCTCGCAGAGCGCGTAGCACGTGAACTACGTCTGGCATCGCGGGATGATTTTTTCATCAATAATGGTGTAGATCCCGAAGAGATTGTTGCGCTTCCTGGTGATCGCTCCGCTATGCGCGCCAAGGAAAAGGAAGCCGTCGACATTCTGCTCGACAATATCCATATTTCTCCTATCCCGCGATCAGCACTGGTTGATGTCAGCTATTCCAGTGCTTCGCCAGAGATGGCCGAAATGATTGCGAATAGCTGGGTGCAACAATTTATCCAGAGCAGCATCGACAGACGTTTTAATTCCACATCCGATGCGCGTTCCTTCCTGGAGCAGCGCCTTGCCGACTTGCGAGTGCGGGTTGAAGATTCGGAACGCAAAGCAGTTGCCTATGCGGAGCGCAATAATATCGTTGTAGTTGATCGGCCACCGACAGCTTCGGGCGGTGGTTCGCGCACACTTGCGGCAGCAAACCTGGAAGCACTCAATGATGAACTGCAGAAGGCAACCGCCGCACGCGTCGAGGCGCAGGGACGTGTCGTAGCCAGTGGTACGCCGACCGAGGCCCTGGCCAACCCCGCTGTCAACGCCCTGCGTGGCCGCCGGGGTGAACTGGTCGCTCAACGTGCAGAATTGCTTGCCACCTTTACCCAGGATTATCCGCAGGTTAAAGCGCTCCAGCAGCAAATATCCGCGCTTGACGGACAGATACGCCGTGAAGAAGATCGTGTACGCAGCGCTCGCTCAAATGAATTGCAGGAAGCTACAGCGCGGGAAAAAGCCCTTCTGGCCAAGGTCAATTCCCTGAAGGGCCAGCTGGCCGAGCAGCAACGCGACAGCATCCGCTATAATATCTTCCAGCGCGAAGCCGATACCAATCGCCAGCTCTATGATGCGTTATTGCAACGCTACAAGGAAATCGGCGTAGCCGGGATTGATGCCAACAATATCTCTGTCGTGGATACGGCCGAGGTCCCCGAAAAGCCAAGTTCACCCAAAA
>JBKEEC010000337.1:0-8209 GCA_047975785.1 Sphingomonadaceae bacterium
GTCCTTACACTAACCCCGTATAAAACCGTAAAACCAAGTCTTCATTAATAATATGGTTAGCATGATACTGCAAGCTTATGTCGCGGGATGATTTGTGTGTTTTGAAATGGCTGATCGGGGAGGTGGGGAGACCCATGAGTTCGAAACTCTCCCGTTTTCATCTTTGCTGCATTTTAACTTCTTGCATCTCGTTTACATTTACAGATATATTGTAAAAATGAAAACAACAATATATATTTTCTCCATCTCTTCCCGTATGAATTTTGACAGTATCGAGAAGGCTTAGTTATTAAGGCAGTAAAAAATGTCAGCGTACGTACTGTACATATGGTACGCATATTTTCAATTGGTGAGAAAAAAGATATGCCAAGTGCTGAATGCGGCAAGTGTTGCGTACTGTTTAGAGTTGGGAGTGCGACCACAACACGTATGACTTAACACTAACCCGATTTTATCTGCTAGTAAAGACGTCGTTAATGCCTGATGGTATAGAATGGTGCAACATTGTATCATTAAAAATACTCGCAGATACCCAGTTGACAAGTGTCTGACGTATCTAATGCACACTGCCTTTACTTTGTATCTCCTCTGAATTAGAGACTCCTCATACCTTCATCACACTTTGAACTTCATGCTGTAGGATCTTTTATACTTCTGTTTAGTGCAGTAATTAGCAGAAATTAGATGTTGCAGTGACTTGAGAAGTAGTGGAAGTTGTTGAAAGATTTCATTAAATATCACAAGGGCAATAAAAACTCAAGCTGACTTTAATTTAAATTACTTTCTTATAAATCATAAGTTTACGAAATAACTCTGCACCTGTGATCCATCTGAGACAGACCTGTGATGCTCGTGTGACTTCACGCCTCCATAGTCCGTGATTGCACCTGTTACCGGCCAGTCAGGCCGTCAGCGGCGGGAGGGAGGCCTTGAATGACTCCACAGATGACCTGCATCCGGACGCAGCCAGTTCCGCTATCGAGGCACATGTTGCTGAAAGACATGCCCGGACTTTGCTTATCCGCTGCTGGCATGAGCGCGTTTCATCCGAGCAATATATTCTGCGTTGCACGTTACGAGACGTATCACGCGGAAGATCCCGCGCCTTTGACAGCTTTCCCGCACTTGTTGCCGGCCTGATGGCTATGCTCGACGAAACAATTTTCCCTGTCGAACTCCCCTTCGAACCCTCAGTCGAGCCGCCCTCACAAACGGAGAAATGTAATGACTGACCTCCCATTGTTGCGATCTGCGCTCAGCGAACAATATGCGGAAGCGGATATCTCTGAACTCGATTCCATTGTTCAGTCTCTTTACGGTGAAGAAGCCACAGCCGAAGACATAGAGGGCCTGTTTTCCGACATTGGTCGCGGTATAAAAAGAGCGGCGCGAGGTGTCGGGCGGTTTGCTCAAAAAGCAGCTCCTGCTCTTGCGCGCGCTGCCCCTGCTGCGCTGGCCGGCGCAGGAAGCGGAGCGGCCTTCGGCCCCTGGGGGGCGCTGATTGGCGCAGGGGCGGGGCTGACCGGTGGGCTGCTTGCCCAATCACGAAACCGCACTGCGCGAAGTATCGGATCAGGTATTGGCCGGGCTGGTGGATTAGTAGCTTCCGTGCGCGGAGGAGGGCCAGCCGGCGCACTTACGTCAGTCGGAAGTGGAGCTGCCGGCAGAACACCTCAGGGGCGCGCTGTGCGCTCTGTCATCTCAAACCGCAGAAACAGGCCCCGCCCGCCAGGCGCGGCAACTGGCGGCACATCTGCCGCATCGCTCGCTGGCCTGCTTGCAAGGCCAGAACTTTTGCAATCGCTGCTTGCATCCATGCTGGGAAGTGCCGGTCGCCAGCAAATTCAGGTAGGCGGGCAGAACATCCCTGTTCATCAAATGTTGGGAACATTGGGAACCGTTGCACGACGGGCGGCAGCAGAGGCAGCCGAATTTGATCCTGACGCGGAGCAGCTATCTCCTGATTTCATCGCGGCATCCGAAGCATTTGGTGCTGAAATTGATGATGCGGAAGGTCGCGCCGATACGCTGCTGGCCATGCTGGCACTGGCACCCTCTATCTGGGCAAGACGTGATCCGCCCGTAGTAGTCACCGTGCCCGGTGGCGACTTGCCCTACCATATTGGCGAAGGTGACGAGGATGGCGAAGCGTGGTGGCTGGAAGCCGGGCAAGAGCTGGAACTGGATGAATGGGCCGATGAAGATGAATACGCTCCGGTCGATTACGAAGATATCGAGGGCGATGACGAGGATTGGGGTGGCGAGGATTGGGAGATTTTTCCCGACGATGAAGAATTTGAGCTAAATGCCATGGAGGATGAAGATGCCTGACATTGCATCCGCAATGCAGCCGGGATTTGACCCGGTCGAAGCCATGGAACAGCTTGCAGCACGTAATCCGCAAATGGCAATGCTGGTGCAGATGATGCAGCAACAACAGGCTGCGTTCGCCGCACCCGAAATGGCACCCGAAGTGGATGTGACAGATGATCGCGACGCCTTGATCGTTGAACTTGGTGAGCGGCTCGACAGCACCGAAGAGCGTCTGCAGCGCATGACCCGAATTGCCCGCAACCTGCACACGGCACAGCAACAGAGTCTTGAACGGCTGGGCGATCTGGCAGCAGCCCTTGGCGCTTGCGGTCTGTGCTGGGGTGAGGATGATCAATGCCCCGCCTGCCGTGGTCAGGGTCAGCCCGGCATGATCCGCCCTGATATGGAACTGCGATCCCGCATTTTCGGATCGCACAAGGGCCCGCACAGGATCGTGGAAGAACCGCCTCCCCCCGAACGGGAGCACAACAAGGCAATCATATGATTCCCGTTTCATTAAGGAGAATGATGATGAGTGACTATGAAACAATTGATGATGAGGCTGATGATATCCTCGAATTTGATGAATATGATTTTGGCCAATTTAACGAGTTCGATTTCAGTGAATTTGATTTTGGTGAATTCGACTTTAGCGAAGATGACAGTGAACGGAGGCGGAGACGGCCCCGGAGACGCAGACGGTTGCGCACTGCCAGGCGCGGGAATCCTACTGTAAAGGCCCCGCAACGCGGCTATGCGAGCAAGGCCGAACTGGATGCAACCGCCAAGCGTCTGGATGGTCGCATTGCTACCAACGCCAATGCTATCAAGTCTTTGGACGGCCGCACCAGAGCAACGGAAGTTGAAATCGGAAAAGTTGGCGCTTCCCTGCGCAAGGAAATTGCTATTCGCAAGAAACAGACCAATGAAATCAAGAAAGGCCTCGATGAATCGCGTCAGATAGCCATGATGATGCCCATCATCAGTTCCATGTCCAAAGGGGATGACAAGATGACGATGATGCTCCCCATCATGATGTATAGCGGCGCCTTTGGCGGCTCGTCAGGGTCAGGCGGTGATGCCAATAGCAACGCTATGATGATGCCGCTGATGATGATGGCGATTATGGACGGAAAGGATTGAGCCATGATAGCCAATCCAGCAGTTTTCATGACTACGGTTATGATCGCAAAACGCAGAAACGTACCAGGTAACAAGGCTCTGGCCATGGGGCTTGCCGGTTCCTGGTTCCCGAATCCGATTGTCGGGATGCTCCTTGCAAGCACAGCCGAAGGCGACGATTCTGTATCCGGGCCACCTCCTGTCGCTAACAAACCACCTGCTGCAAGCAAGGATGAGGCAGCGGCGGCAGAGACAGCATGCAAAAAGGCTGTTGAGGCGGCCAAGTCAGCCGAAGCCGCAGCAAAGCGTGCAGAGGCGGCGGTGGCGGCGGCGGCCAAGACAGGTGCTACAACCCCAAAAAATACTCCGGCGCAAGCGCGCTAGAGTGGTGACAGGGCTACGTCATGGATCCGGCGCTTCTGGAGCTTATATCGGCAGGGGCGCCGGATGATGAGGTAGCAGTTATTGTCCGGGTTAAAACGGGACGTGAGCCACCCGCAAATTTGCGGATTGTTGCCCGTTTTGGCGATATTGCCACCGCTCGGACCCACAGGGGGGAACTGGCTGCTATTCATGCCAGTAACGCTGTCAAAAGTCTGAAGGCTCCACGTGTCTATTCCGGCGAAGATCCGCCTGATGAAGATAACGAGGATAATGATGAGCCGGGGCTGAGTGAATCCTCCCCTGTTACACGGCCTGAAGATACACGCCGCCCACGGCACTTGCCAGAACGCGGGCGGGGCACAGTTATATGTGTGATTGATTGGGGGCTGGATTTTGCACATCCTGATTTTCGCCATAGCGACGGATCGACACGGCTACTTGCCTTGTGGGATCAGCGCGCTCAGGGGCGCCCCGCCCCGTATGGCTATGGTAAAATATACGGGGCAGCAGAAATAAATCAGGCACTTTCCAGTGCAAACCCTTTTCGTTCACTGGGGTATCAGCCCATCTCCGGCACTCGGCCAGCACATGGCACCCATGTCGCCGGTATTGCGGCTGGCAATGGCTATGCAGGCGGGCCGGAAGGTGTCGCGCCGGAGGCCGATCTGGTTTTTATCCATCTGGGGCCGGGTGCAGGTGATCTGGGCAATTCAATTGATCTTCTGGAAGCTGTCCATTTCGCAGCAGAAACAGCCGGGAACAAGCCGCTGGCCATCAATATGAGTATTGGTCGTCATGCAGGGCCTCATGATGGATCATTACTCATAGAACAGGCTATAGACTGGATGGTGCTCAACCGTCCGGGCACAGTCATTGTCCAGAGCACGGGCAATTATTTTGACCGGCGCGTGCATATGGAAGGCCGTTTGCACGAAACACGCGTGGCAGAACTGCCTTTTACTGTGCCACCAATCAGGGGGAGCCTGCCCACCGTTGAAGTCTGGTACAAGGGTGCAGACCGCTTCACCGCATCTGCGACAGCACCCGATGGCGCCCGCGTAACTGTAGAGCGTGGCAGCAGTGCACCGCTAACAGGAAGAAAGGGGCAGGAATATGCCCGGTTTTACCACCGCAGTTTTGACCCCAATAGCGGCGACCATCTGATTGCACTGGTTTTGCGAGAGAACGCACCGCCAGGTGAATGGACCATCGAACTGACGGGGCAGGATGTGGTTGATGGCCGATGGCACGCCTGGATTGAACGCAACGCCCCCTGCCCGTCCTGTCAGCCCACTTTTGCTGCCGACGCTGTTTCGGGATGCACGACAACAGGCAGCATTTGCAACGCCCTGCGAACCATTGCAGTGGGTGCCTATAATGCGCATGGGCGCAACCGCCTGCTGGCACGCTTCTCAAGCGTTGGGCCTACGAGAGACGGGCGCCCCAAGCCCTTGCTGGCAGCGCCCGGAGTCAGGGTTCTTTCGGCTCGCTCACGGACCGATCCGGCATCAGAACCCGGCTATATCCGTATGAGCGGAACCAGTATGGCCGCGCCTCATGTCACCGGAACAGTAGCCCTGATGATGGAGGCCGCAGGGCGCCATCCTGTTGAGGCCATACGGCGCGTTCTGTTTGCCAGCCTTGAAGCAGCGCCTGATGACAGCCCTCGCTGGGGATATGGCCTGCTCGATACCGAAGCGGCGGTAAGGGGCGCGCGACGGCTCCGGACAGGGCAGCATCCCGAACCAGAACCGATACATATTTCCCGTGAAGGCAGTCAGGCTTTGACTCTAGTCCCTCATTCCAGCTTGCCAGAGGATATCTCTATCATGTCAGAAGCTTTAGCAAATAACCCGGCTCCAAATACCAGGCCACCTGCTGATCAACTGTGGACCAAGGGCCGGGACCAGACCCTGCCCACACCTGAACAGCGCGTGCTTTCCCGTTTCAGCGATGATGAATTGCGTGCCATGCTGGGAGAATCCGATCCCCCGGTTGCGGTAGCCAGTCGCGAAGACTGGATGACGCAAGCACCGGAAGCCTTGCTGGCGCAGGCAACAGATCCACTTGATGTCAGCATGAATATTCTGGGCTGGCCAGGGCGCAGGCTGGATACTCCGCTGGAGGCCGGAGATATCCTTCTCAGCCAGCCAATTGCCGGAAAAATGCGCTCTGCCATCGTTACAGATAGCTATCTGTCGCTATCGTCCGAACTGCCTTCGGAAAACGGAGTCAATGCTATTCCGGGTCACTATGCCAGTGTAGCAGGGTCAACCGGGTATTGGCGCGTCACGGGACCGGAAGGATTGCTTCTGGAAGATATAATTGTGCTGCGTGGCTTCAGGGAATCGCTATCAGATGCTGAAGCCTTCCCGGCCGCTGCAGAGATCGGACAAAATCTGGATGCCATAACCGTTAATACAAGACAGGTAGATTTAGGTGTCCAGCCCAACTTTATTGCCCTGAACGAAATTACCCCAAGAAATACAACTGCAAAACGTGATGTCTTCGGAAATCTGAAACAGGCGCTGGACAATCTGAAAGCCAGAGAGCGCACGCAGGCTGATGCCATTGCAAATGGCCATGGTGTGCCCACTGCCACTCAGCAAAGAGCGATAGAAAGAGCCAACCGTGCAGTTGAACAGGCCCGGCAGAGAATTGAACGCTCTGCCATGGCATTGACAAGATGGGTTCGCGCAGAAGGGCCAAGGCAAAACCAGGCAACCCAAACCTTGCGCGATAGAATGGCGGCTTTTCAGCCCATTGTCGATGTGATCCAGAATCATCACAGGATCAGTGTCGAAGGCACAAGAATATCCTTGCATGATAATGTCGTAACCTATGCGACAGACAACCTGAACGGGCTGGTAGGAAAAGCGCAGGGCGATAACAGGGCGAATGTTACTGCTGTTGTTGCAGCATCGGGCCTTGGCGCAGATAGCCGCGCTATTCTGGATATTGTTTCCCGCCATGAAGGCACGTTTTCCAGTGTCAATTCCTGGGATCGGGCAGTGGTCACTTTCGGGTTTATCCAGTGGACTTTCGGATCAGGGGGCAATGGTTCGCTCGTCGGCTTGCTGGATGCGTTTCGCCAGCATGATGCATCTGCCTTTGCAGATTATTATGAAAAATACGGGATTGGAACAGACGGAGGTGAAGCCGTCCTGCTCCAGCGTGACGGAACACGGCTGACCGGAGGCGATGCGGCGCGGGCGATACGCACTGATGTCAGGCTGATGGCTGTCATTTCCCGCGCAGGCACACATGCCGGTTTCCAGACCGTTCAGGTGGCACATGCCCATGCACACAAGATTGTTGCCATGCGGCAAAGCCGGATTTCCGGCTATCCGGTGCGCGCAGGCGATGTGGTCAGTTCTGTCTATGGCACAGGCATTATGGCCGACCGTGCGGTTCACAGCGGAGAGGGCGCCGTCCGTAACGCGATCAAGCGTGCGCTTGACAGGTTTGTTACAGAAAATCCGGGAGCGGACTTGTCTCAGGAGACGTGGAGAGCGCCCGCCGAAGATGCAGCAACAGATGCGCTGGTGGCCATGAACCGTCGCCGGGCCGGATCTTTTGCCAGCCTCGATCATGCGCGCGGTTCATTCAGGGATTGAACCGCCCTCCCGACAGAAAGGAGTTCAGATCATGTCATTCTATCCAGACTCTCCCGATACGCTGCCCCCGATAACGGCAGGAATATTCCCGGATTCAACCTCCCGGCCCCTTGTCAGGAATGGGTCACGCGGCCCGGCTGTAGCCGAGGCGCAGCAGCGTTTGAATCTGGTCCATAGCCGGGGCATTGCCCGGAATTATCCGCCGCTGGATGCCTGTCCGCTTACGCCTGATGGTATTTTCGGCAATAATACCAGACGGGCAGTGGTATCCTTTCAGCAGCGGGTCTTCCCTGATCAGCCTCGTGAATGGGACGGGGTAATCGGATCACGGACATGGGAAAGGCTGGTTGCTCTCAGCTCGCCCGATGAGCCTGTTACGCCGGTTATTCCTGACCTTCCTCCAACGCCCGTCACGCCAGTAATCAACCCGGCGCGCTGGGCCACTATTCTGGGTCATCATGCAGGCGGGCGGGTCCATTTGCGTCACGGCAATGCTGTCCGCCCGCTGATTGATGGAAGAGAGACATTCAATGCCATGGCTGCGGATATGGGCGCAACAAATGGAGACCGGGATTTCATATACCTTCTGGGATGGGACAATTTTGATGACTTTCCGCTTGGAGCCGCCAGCCAGTTTCGCGCCATCTATACCGCCGCAGCGCGGCGCGGGGTGGAGGTGGCTGCCATGCTGTGGGACCAGCCTTTCCTCAACTGACAGGCTCATCTGAATGCCAGTGCTATTGTCGGGCGGATCAACGCCCTGCCATCGGGAA
>JBKEEC010000338.1:0-23064 GCA_047975785.1 Sphingomonadaceae bacterium
ACCGACCAGTCAATCCTCCGGGCGATTTGCGGAATTGTGTTTTCCATCTGCCGGCCAAGCATCCGTCCTCCCATCAATGCTTCGACGCGCAGCAGAAAACGGGAGGGGATTGTTGGCCCGGACATGTCACGCGCACTCCGGCTGAGGATTACTTCCGGTGTCCCCATCGCTCCGGCCAGGTCATGCGCTGACAGACCAATACGAAAATCCGTCCCCGGAATACCCAGTGCGCGCATTACAGGCGGTGCAAGCAATGGGTCTTGCGCGGGGGGCGCTGGCCATGTCCCTTCATTCAGGCCAGCACATATAACCAGATCCGCCCGGCTCATCCGCGATTCGAGCAGTCCGTAAATCGCAATTCGCGGATGTCCGCCCCAGGCAGGACGAACGGCCCTGCCATCCATCGCATCACGCAAAATGACCGCAAAATCCGCAACTGAAATTGCCGCTTCTGCAGACCGGGCCTGCATCCCAAGGTCAGCCAGAAATGCACCTGCATCCCTGCCATCCTCATGTGACCACACATTTTCACCGCCAAGTCGCTCTGCCGCATCAATGAGACGCTCCAGCATATCGGCCAGAGGCAACTGTCCTTCATCAGGCAATATGAGCGGCTCCAGAGCACTAATGACGTCACGCCACCAGTCTGCCAGACCATGTTTTTCAGCAAGCACAGAAATATGCTGCAACCCTTGTGTGTGCCTTGGCCCACGCAGAACAAGCTCCAGCTTTCGGCTGCCCCGCAACCATTCTGCACGATCAGCCTGTGAAGTGTTCTTTACCAGAGGGTGTTGCAACAGCGCCATGAGAGACACAGGTGCGCCCTGCTCGGCCACACATTCTGCCAGAAGCAGAACCAGTCGACCAGCAGGGGTTTGCGCCAGAGGTTTACCGGCGGAATCATCGGCAATGATGTTCCACCGCTGCAAATGTCTGGCTACACGTCCGGCAAGGTCGCGATCAGGGGTCACAACCGCAACACGTTTTTCAGGTATGGAGAGAGCTTCACGCACCAGAAGCGCAACAGACTGCGCCTCTTCCTCCAGTGTAGCGCATTGCATGATCCGCAGCCCCGCCAGGCGGCGTTTCGATTCATCCAGTTCCACCCAGCTTTTGCTGGCCTCTGGTGGAAGAAACAGGCAGGACAAGGCATGGCTGCGATCAGGTTTGGCAGCGGCCAGTCCTTTGCGGTGCCAGGGGCGAACCTCCTCGCGGTGCACCCCCATCCGGTTCAATAGCAGTTTGAGGTGATATTGTGGATGTGTGACAGCGTCCCCCTTTCCAAAAGGGGGATCATCGGCATATTCCCCTGCCCCCGCCTGCCCCAGTTCCTGCCAGACATCTTTGCTGATCCCCAGATCAAAATCCGGCAGAATAACAGTCCCGTTTTCCATATGAGAAATAACACGCAATAGCCTGGCCAGGGCAGGTGCAGCACTCGTCACTCCGGCAGCAATCACAGGCCATTGGGGCGGTTTCTCACGCCAATGCGCCGCGATATGATCGAACAGAAGATTGCGCCGTGTTGCTGCATCGACACGGTTTTTCTGCCGGAGTTCTGCCAGCCAGAACGCCTGAACGCGGGCAAACCGGCGCAAACTGGCTTTCCAGTGATGTGCCTGCTCATCGACAATGCTGACAACCTGTTCCGAGAGCAAATCCTCTGGCGCCACTTCTTCTGCAAGAAGGCGATCCATGGTCGCGGCATAGTCCCGCGCCATACGCATAAGGATGCTGTCGCCCGGAGCATCATCCCCCATTTCAGTGCGCAGAATACTGGCAAGGCGGAGCCAGCGATAGGTCGGGTCAATGGCAGACGGAATAGATGACGCGCCCATAGGATCGAGCAACGGGCCAAGGGCTTCATCAATATCGAGATCGCCTACTACTGCCATTCGCGGCATCAGCAAGCCGCCCTGCCCGCTGTATCCGGCAAGGCGAATAAAGGCTTCTGTGACAGTGCGCTTCGTCCGGCTGCTGGGCAGTAGCAATGTCAGGCGGGCAATGCCCAGATCTTCCGAGCCATATTTTGCAACCAGACCTGCGGCCAGTGAATCGGCAAAGCCGCGATGGGCTGCAATCGAATAAACCCGTGTTTCCTTGCGCTCAGCCACGCTGGATATATGCCTCGGCAGGTTTTATTGATTCAGGTGTTCCGACTTCAAACCAAAGGCCGGTAAAGCTGATCCCGAAAAGACGCCCCTCAGCAATCGCCCGATCCCACAGGAGATTGGTCGAGAACTTACCCTGTGGGGGATCTCGTAGCAGGCGATGCGAGACAAGCTGGATACCGGAAAAAATAAACGGGGCAATCCGGCCCGGACGACGACGGCTGATCTGGCCAAATCCATTCATATGAAAATCGCCTTTTCCGCGGTAGTTCATCGCACGGGCATGTGGAACAAGCAGTAACAGCGCATCCATGCGCGCATCATCCCAATGGGCAGAAAGATCGGCAAAAGCATTTCGGGGGCCGTCCAGCCAGACATTATCCGAATTGAGACAAAAAAACGGATCAGGCAATTGCGGCAGGGCCTTCACCATTCCGCCGCCTGTTTCCAGCAGCATTTCACGCTCATCCGATATGGCCACCTGAGGGGTTTTCCGGGGCAGGACATGTGCTTCCAGAGCATCGGCCAGATAGTGCACATTGACAACTGCTCGCTTTATTCCTGCCTCGTCCAGCCTGTCCAGCGTGTGATCAATCAGTGGCTTGCCGGCAATACGAACCATGGGCTTGGGCTGCGTGGCCGTAAGCGGGCGCATCCGTTTGCCAAGCCCGGCCGCCATTACCATTGCCGTATCCGTAATCAGTGCACTCACGAAATTACCCCACCCCCGGCTTGTCTTATTTCGGGCGGGATATTGGCATCAAACCATTGGCGCACCGGCTCCATCTGCGGGTGAGCCAGATCCCGTTCAAGCGCATCCCATACACGCGGGATCATCGGCAAATATCCGGCCTTGCCATCACGCTTGAACAGCCGGACAAAAATACCGACAATTTTGGCGTTTCTCTGGGCGCCCAGTCGCACATAGTCAGCTTCAAAGTCTGGCCCTGCATCATTTTGTGACAAATAATAATCCAGCATCATCCGTTCCATTTCCGGCGAAACATCGCGGCGGGCATCCTGCAGCAGAGACACCAGATCATAAGCGGGGTGGCCCGCCAATGCGTCCTGAAAGTCAATCAGACCCTGTTCCCCATACTGACTATGCTGTGGATCAAGCAGCATGATATTTTCCGAATGGTAATCCCGTAAAACTGTAACCGGCTTTTGTTGCCGCTCAATGACCGGGCCGAGTGCCTGTTCCCACGCAGAAAAATATGCTGCTTCATCGACATCCAGCTGAACTGCCGGACAGTACCATTCCACAAACAGAGCCGCCTCGCGCAAATAGGTCGGCATATCGTAATGCGCGAAAGGCCCTGCCGGAATTGTGCCAAGCTGACCAAGCGTATCTATGGCATTACGGTAAATATCCGCTTCTTCCGACGGGTGACTGTCCAGCCATTCACGCACGCGGCTATCTCCGAAATCTTCCATCAGCACCCACCCGTCATCAGGTGAGCTGGCATAGATTTCCGGGCCACGCAGGCTATTGTCGGATAACCAGTGCGCGACATGCAGAAAGGGGCCAGGGTCTTCATTCGGAGGCGGGGCATACATCAGCATGGCCCTGCGCTCATATTCCAGGATTCGAAAATAGCGACGAAACGACGCGTCACCGGGAATCGGATATATCTGGGCATCACCCCATCCGGAATGTTGCAGGAACTGATGCAGCCCGTGAGGCAAAGTCTTCATGGAAGGCGCTTTAGCCAATTTTTCTGTCCCTCGACAATTGCTTCACGTCCATTTCCTGCAATTTCCAGCACGATGGACAGGCAGTTTGCGTCATATGTAAAACCACCAACATTTTCCGGCCACTCTGCCAGAAGAACAGCGCCGGATCGATACTCGTCAAGCCCGATTTCCATTAACTCCTGCGCAGAATCAAGTCGGTAAAAATCAGCGTGGACAACCGGGATACGTATATCGGGCGGGTCATATGTCTCTATAATGGTAAATGATGGTGAGGGGACATCCGCTTTATATCCCAGACTCCGTATTATGGTCCGCGCCAAAGTAGATTTTCCCGCTCCCAACTCGCCGGACAGGGCAATCACATCACCAGCCGCCAGATTTTCAGCGATCCGGCTGCCAAAATCCGTCATGGCCTCCATGTCGGGCAAGTATATCTTCATGACAGCGAGATTATGGCAGTCGTCCCCACCCCTTTTTCAGATTCAATCTCCAGCTTTCCGCCATGGGCTTCAATCAGTTGTTTCGACAGACGCAGGCCGAGTCCGGAACTGCGCTCAAGCCTGCCATCCGGTCCACGACGCAGGCCATCAAGGCTTTGGCTCAGTTCCTCTGTGGTCATCCCCCTGCCATTGTCGGAAATAACAATATATGATGTGCCTTTGCGCCGTGAAAGATCAATCAATATCCTTCCGCCCTTGCTACTGGCCGCAATCGCATTATCCAGCAAATGACCAATAGCCCGCCCCAATTGTCGCGGGTCTGCGTTGACACTGCCACTGCTCTTGTCTCCACGCATATCCAGTTGCAAACCGGCATCCGTTATCGCCTGCTCTCTCTGACGCACAATATCCGTCACAAATGGCATCAATTCCAGGGTGCTACGTGACAAGGGCAGAAGACCAGCTTCGGACTGGGACAGATCCAGCACGTTTTCAACCTGTTCCGACAGTCTGGCAACCGATTTGAGAATGGCATCAACATAGTCTTCGCCCTGCGGAGTCAGAGGCCCGGCAGCACCGCTCTGCAGCAATTCTGCAAATCCGCCTATGGAAGTCAGGGGAGTGCGGAACTCATAGGACATATTCGCAAGAAACCGGGTTTTGACCATATCGGCCTCCTGCAAGGCCTGGTTACGCTCACGCAGGGCCTGTTCCGCCATTTGCGAATCCGTGATATCCATCACGGTCAGCAGGCCATTTCCATCGGGCAAGGGCACTCCGGCAAATTCCAGAATCCGGCCGTCTTTTGTTGCCACCCGGTCACTTTGCTGTTTACGATCAAGCGTTGCTGACCGGATGGTTTCGCCTATCCGTCTAGCCTGTGCTGGTCGGGCAAGATTTTTGCCGATATGCTCAAGAATTGTATCTGCCTGCGGATGATTATCGAGAATATCGGCTGGTATTCCCCAGACAGGCGCAAACTGCCTGTTCCATAGCTGCACCTGCCCGTCCGGAGAAAATACCGCGAGAGATTCAAACAGGCTGTCAAATGTTGCGGTGCGGGTTCGTAGCAAAGTATCTCTGGTTGCAGACAGTGCCAGTTCCTCGGTCCTGTCCTCTGCTATCAGGACCAGCCCCCCGTCGGGCATGGGTTGGGCAATTACCCGCAAGTGCGTGCCATCAGAAAGAGGCCATGCCTCTTCATGCACCTCGCCGGATGTGAACCATGCGGCATGTTCCTTCCGCCATGCCGGAAAATCCCGCACTTCTGGCGTTCTGCCATTTTCTCTGGCATTGACCAGCAGGCGCTCAAACTCGGCCTTCTGGGCTACTTCTCCTGTCGAAATGGCAAAAATCCGGCGGAATGGCTGATTGGCAAATGTCAGTTGCCGCCTTGCATCGAACTGCGCAACACCGACGGACAATTGATCAAGCATTTGCCGCTGGGCATCGCGAAAGGCACGAAACTCCCGCGATAATTCCTCAAGCTCTTCAATGTCGATGGCATAACCGGCAATACCTTCCGAGCCGAGCGGCAGATCGGAAACGCGCAGCGTCCTGCGCTGACCGCCAATGGTTGCTGTGACAACACGCTCAACCGGGAGATCGCGTTCCATGGCCTGCCCCGCGATTTGCGCCGCACTCAACCCGTCAACCGCTTCTACCAGTTCAACCTGGTTCATAACGATATCCGTAGCATTACTGGCACCAACAGCATCAACATAGGCCGTGTTAACCAGCCGTAGCCGGGCATCTGCGCCACGAAACCACATAGGTATAGGCGCAGCTTCAATCAGGCCGACCAGAGCCGAAAAATCCTGTTGTGCCCGCAAGGCCTGCATTCTCAGGGCAGATAATTCACTTTCACTTTCGCTGAAATCAAACACCCAGACCAGCGCAGCACCGCCCGGAGAAATCTGGGGGTCCGCAAGTGCTCCTCTGAAAGCAAGGCTGCGCTTTGAACCTGGTGTAGTGAAAACCAGATGAAACGGTGCCGCAGTCTTTTGTGTCTTGCGAATATTGGTTGTAAGAGACTCCAGTTGCTCTTTTGACAGCCCCTGATCATCCTCACCGGAAAATTCACTCAGAAATTGAGGATTCTGACTCAGACCCAGCCAGTTCGCCAGTCGCTCAGGGGCTTCTACCCGTCCATCCACACGGACCAGCATGGGAACAGCCGGGGCTTCATCTACCATACGCGACAAGCGCCGCGCCACTTTTCTGCTGGCCTCGAATCTGCGCAGCTTTGCACTGGCAGAATAAATAAACCACGCTGCCGCACCGCACCATGCCGCAAGCAGCAACCCTATCAGCCCCGTCGTGATTGGCGAAACATCCATCCTGCCTTCGCTATTCTGCCAGCACGAGGGATGCAACGGGCAAGATGGTTACTCTTGCATGAATCCGTGGAAATTGCCGGATTTTTATTGTCTTCTCACAGGCTGGTGGCTGAACACCAGCCAGCCTGCAAATCACGGGGAATCACCTGACAATCAATATCTGTAATGTTCTGGTTTGAATGGCCCGCTTACAGGAACCCCTATATAATCAGCCTGCTTTTGCGAAAGCCGGGTGAGCTGGACACCGAGTTTGTCCAGATGGAGCGCTGCCACTTTTTCATCCAGATGCTTGGGCAGGACAAACACATCATTCCTGTATTCACCGCCTTTGGCGAAGAGTTCAATCTGGGCAAGCACCTGATTGGTGAAAGAGCAGCTCATGACAAAACTGGGATGGCCTGTGGCGCAGGCAAGATTCACCAGACGTCCCTTGGCCAGCACGATAATTTGTTTGCCATCATCGAATGTCACCAGATCCGTGCCCGGTTTCAGCTCTTTCCACGCATAATTATCAAGCGCCGAAATCTGGATCTCTGAATCAAAATGCCCGATATTGCAAACAATGCTCATCGGCTTCATTGCTTTCATGTGATCGGCCGTAATCACATCTTCATTGCCAGTCGTGGTCACGAAAATATCGGCACGACGAACCGCATCCTCCATCGTGACAACTTCATAGCCTTCCATCGCAGCCTGCAGGGCGCAAATCGGGTCAATTTCAGTTACCAGAACACGCGCGCCGCCATTACGCAGTGACTGGGCACTGCCCTTGCCCACATCGCCATAACCGGCAACACAGGCCACCTTGCCTGACAGCATGACATCTGTTGCACGACGGATCGCATCAACCAGAGATTCCCGACAGCCATAAAGATTATCGAATTTCGATTTCGTCACACTGTCATTCACATTGATCGCGGGAAATGGCAGTTTGCCCTGTTTGGCAAGGCTGTAAAGCCGGTGAACACCCGTTGTCGTTTCTTCCGAAACACCTTTGATCGTCTGCACAGATTTTGTCAGATAGCCGGGCTTGCGGGCAACAAATTCCCGCAAGGCACGCTGAAATTCGATCTCTTCGGCATTTTGTGGCTCAGGCAATTGCTCACCAGCTTCCACACGGGCACCCCACAGGGCAAACATGGTCGCATCACCACCATCATCAAGAATCATATTGGCGGTTTCATCATCACCCCAGTCGAAGATTCGTCCGACATAATCCCAATATTCGGCCAGACTTTCCCCCTTGATGGCAAAGACCGGAATATCCTGTGCAGCAATCGCTGCGGCTGCATGGTCCTGCGTGGAAAAAATATTGCAGGTTGCCCAGCGAACTTCCGCGCCAAGCGCCACCAGCGTTTCAATAAGAACTGCCGTCTGGATCGTCATATGCAATGACCCGGTAATACGCGCACCGGCCAGCGGCTTTGATCCGCCGAATTCTTCGCGGAGCGCCATAAGGCCCGGCATTTCTGTTTCGGCTATCGCAATCTCGTCCCGACCATAATCAGCCAGCAAGATATCCTTTACGATATAGTCCTGATTTGCAGCCACCACATGAACTCCTGACAAAGATAAAAGGTTAAAAAGAAAGTGCCGCGCATGAAAAAGAAACGCGACACCCGAATTTGGATGCTCCCTAACGACTTGGTTCAACAAAGGCAAACAGCACTACTATATCAAAATCAGGTCAGGCGCCCAGCTTTCTCATTGCCGCAACAAGGCTATGAGGTATAGTGGAGCGCAAGCAAATCCCACATCAGGAAAGGAATAGAAAAATGGTAATTGCGGTTGGAGATACTATCCCGAATGTGAGCATGGTAAAGGCGACAGACCAGGGCCCTGAGGCGGTCCAGTCGGCAGATTATATGGCCGGCAAGAAAATCGCGCTGTTTTCTGTTCCAGGCGCCTTTACCCCGACCTGTTCAGCCAAACATCTGCCCGGATTTGTCAACAATGCCGCCGAACTGAAAGCCAGGGGCATTGATGAAATTATCTGCACTGCCGTCAATGATGCATTTGTTATGGGTGCATGGAACAAGGCTGATGGATCAGGCGATATTACCATGCTTGCTGATGGCAATGGCAATTTCGCCAAGGCGATTGGTTTGACAATGGATGGCAGCGGCTTTGGCCTGGGGGAACGCGGACAGCGTTTTTCCATGATCATCAATGATGATGTTGTGGAGCAATTGTTTATTGAAGCTCCCGGTGATTTCACCGTCAGCAGCGCCGAATACATGCTGAAAGAAATTTGAACAAGATAATTCAGGTGCCGGACGGGATGGAAAAAATGCAGTCGCCTCGATTGTATCATCGCTCCGGCACCGATGATAAAGCCAGATCATGCGCATTGTAATTGCGGCTATTATTGCCGGTTCTTCTGCCTTTGGCTTCTATCCGCTGCTGGCAAAAGACAGTCTGGGTGTTTTTGATCAATGGGGCGCCTTTCGCGACCCATCTTCATCACGTTGCTACGCTATTGCCAAGGCCGCACCCAGCAGTCTTCGGCGTGATTACAACCCTTACGTCACTATAGGCACCTGGCCTAAAAAGAACCTGCGCACTCAGGTTCATTTCCGGCTATCGCGCAAAATTGCTCCGGACAAGCCGGTTTCCCTGATAATCAGCGGTGAGAAATTCCCGCTGGTAGGTGGCGGCGGAGATGCGTGGGCTGCAAATGTGCAAATGGATGCTGCTATCACAGCTTCCATGCGCTCTGCCTCCAGCATGACGATTGGAGCGACCGGGCGAGATGGAAAACGCTTCTCCAACACATATAACCTCTCAGGGGCAGCCACTGCAATGGATGCTGCGACAGTTGGCTGCGCACGTATTCGCTAGATTTTTCAGGACATGACACCTATATCGCCGCCCATGGCCGATACTGCACTCATGCCTATTCCCGGACAGGTTGATCCTGTGCCCGCCCCCCGCGATATTACGCCGCGAACGGATGGAAAGCTGGATCTGATTGGCCTCCCCCGAACGCGCATTGCTGAATTATTCTCTGAATCCGGGCTGGATATGCGACAGGCAAAATTGCGCGCCAAGCAGGTCTATCACTGGATGTATCATCGCGGCGCAACCGAGTTTGCAGCCATGACAGATATTGCCAAAACCATGCGCCCATGGCTGGCTGATCGCTATGTGATCGGACGACCCGAAATTGTTGAGGCGCAGCACAGCACCGACGGAACCCGTAAATGGCTGTTACAAACCGCTGACGGCCATGATTTTGAAATGGTGTTTATCCCTGATGCAGACCGCGGGACGCTATGCGTATCCAGTCAGGTTGGCTGCACTTTGAATTGCCGTTTCTGTCATACCGGAACTATGCGTCTGGTACGTAATCTGACACCGGGAGAAATTGTGGGTCAGGTCATGCTTGCCCGTGATGCTTTGGGTGAATGGCCGCGCGGCCGCATGGATATGGCAGATGAAGAGAGCGAAGCCGAATACACGGCAGATGGCCGCCTGCTTACCAATATTGTCATGATGGGCATGGGAGAGCCGCTGTATAATTTTGACAATGTTCGCGATGCGCTGAAGCTGGTGATGGATGGCGATGGTCTGGCCTTGTCGAAACGTCGAATCACGCTTTCTACCAGCGGAGTTGTCCCCCTGATGGAGCGTTGCGGCGAGGAAATCGGCGTAAACCTTGCCGTCAGCCTCCATGCCGTTACCAAGAATGTTCGTGACGAAATCGTGCCCATCAACAGGAAATACGGAATAGAAGACCTGCTTGAAGCCTGCGCCGCTTATCCTGGCGCATCCAATGCGCGGCGGATCACATTTGAATATGTCATGCTCAGGGACAAGAACGATAGTGATGATGATGCAAGGGAACTGGTGCGTCTTTTGCGTCAGTTCAAATTGCCTGCCAAAGTCAATCTGATCCCTTTCAATCCGTGGCCGGGCGCCCCTTATGAATGCTCAACCCCTGATCGTATCAAAAGATTTTCGGATATAATTTTTGAAGCCGGCATATCCGCTCCTGTCCGCACACCGCGCGGGCGCGACATTGAAGCAGCCTGTGGGCAGTTGAAAACGGCAGCCGAAAAGAAAAGCCGCGCCGAACGGGACCGGATGGCTGTTCAGACACCTGCGGGGTAAAAGCCGGGCTTTCTTTTTCCTTCTCACTGGCGCTACCTGAAGCAATACCGTATCTCTTTCGGTAATGGAGGAATATAAAGCCAATAGCGACAACCGGCCTTCCGTGCTGATAACCGGCGGCGCAAAGCGTCTGGGGGCTGCGATTACGCAGACATTTGCAGAGGCAGGCTGGCACGTTATCATCCATTGCCATCACTCGCGCAAGGAGGCTGACAGGCTGGCGGCCAAATTCGCCTGTGTAGAGGTCGTGCAATGCGATCTGGGTGAGAGCGATCAGGCAATCAGGATGATCAGGGATCTGGCACAGAATTTACCTGACTGGCGTGTTCTCATCAACAATGCATCCTTGTTTCTGCATGATGATGCCCGTCGGCTTGACCCGCAAATATTCCATCAGGTGATGGATATCAATGCGGCTGCACCAGCGCGAATATCGCAGGAATTTCTTGCCTGCGCACGTTCAAGACGCGGACGCACCCTTATTCATCTGACAGACCAGAAGCTGCAAAATCCCAATCCCGACTTTTTCAGCTATACGATGAGCAAATATGCCCTGTCCTCAACCATCCCCATGCTGGCAATGGGGGCGGCACACGATACAGATCGCATTTACGGCCTCGCTCCGGGGGCGATCCTGCCCAGCCATGACCAGAGTCCGGAAGAGGCCAACATTTCCCATCGCATGAATATTCTGGGGCGACGAACGGGCGCAAGTGAAATCGGCGATGCGGCACTGTTTCTGGCGCAAGGCGTGCTCGCCAATGGCCAGACCCTGTTTGTGGATAGCGGGCAGCATCTCCTGAAACAAAAACGCGATGTTATTTTTCTTGCCCGATCCTGAAATCAGCCCGATAAGATAGCTATTGGCATCTGTTTACACAAATCGACAGATCAAGAAAATGACAAGAGGGATCAAAGGCGATGTGGTTACTGGACAAGTTTCTTAACAAGGCCATCACACGCGGAAAACTGATTATCACAGATTACGATGACAAAATATATGAATACGGTCCCGGCCCGGAAGGGATGGATAGTCGCGGCGCCATTCATATCCGTCTGAACAATCCAAAAGCCGCCAATCATATTGCGCGTTACCCGCAGGTTGGCGCAGGGGAAGCCTATATGTGGGGCTGGCTCACTGTTGATGAGCCACACGACATTCGCGATATGATCCTTTTTGTCACTCTCAATGCCAAAAAGCTGGGAGATACCTCGCTCAAGGCAAAAGGGCCCGTGCGTCAGACAATCCAGAAACTGATTGCCAAGGCGGATAGTGTAAATTTGCGCGGCAAGGCGCGCAAGAATGCGGAACATTCCTACAATCTGACACGTCGGCTTTATGAGCTTTTTCTCGATGAAGACCGCCAATATACGATGGGCTATTACCGCGATGCGGACCCCTCTGAAACCAGTTTGGAACAGGCACAGGTGGACAAGAAAGCCCATCTGGCCAGCAAGATGTATATCAAGCCCGGCATGAAAATACTGGATATTGGCTGCGGCTGGGGTGGCTTTGCGCTGTATCTTAACAAACATTATGACTGTGAAGTGCTTGGCGTTGCACTGGCACCAGATCAGATTGCCTTCAGCCGGGAACGGGCCGAGCAGGCAGGTGTCGCCGACAAGGTCAGGATTGAGTTGATGGATTACCGGGATGTTCAGGGTGAATTTGACAGGATCAGCGCAATTGGTCTGCTGGAACATGTCGGAACACCGCATTATCCGGAATTTTTTGAACACACCAACCGCTTGCTAAAGCATGATGGTGTCATGTTCACCCATTGCTGCGGACGGGCGGGCAAGCCTGGCCATACAGATGCGTGGACACGTAAATACATCTTTCCCGGCGGTTACATCCCTGCCCTGTCGGAACTTGTAACCCAGAGTGAAAAGGCCGGATGGCAGGTTATGGACGTTGAGGCCATGCGCTATCACTACTGCTACACGCTGGAGGAATGGTATAACCGCACCGTGCTCCACAAAGATGAAATCATCGATATGTATGATGAGCAGTTCTATCGTATGTGGCTGTTTTATCTGGCCGGTGCAGAACAGAGTTTTCGCAACGGAGGCATGGTCAACTGGCAGTTGCTTTATGTGAAAGACCGCGATGCCATTCCCATGACACGCGAATATATGGAAGAAGAAGCTGCCCGTCTGCGTAGTGCAGATACTGTCCCTCAGTGGCACCTTGATCCGGCCCTGAAAGTGGCAGCAGAGTAACAAGGATTACCGGCATTTGCCGAGCCGAAAAGTCTATCAACTTTGTCTGAAAATGCTTTAACGCAGGCTCACCACATTATCGCTCTGGCGTGGATCTTCACGGTCCCCACGATACAAACTGGCCATCGGTTCATTCGAAACATTTACTGCTTCGGAATTGCCATAGCCATTAAACCCGGTTTTCATCGCCGTGCCATAGGCGCCCAGCATCCCGATTTCGATATAATCCCCGGCCTGGATATCATCGGGCAAAAGGAATGGCCCCTGCATGTAATCGGCATCATCACAGGTTGGCCCGTAAAAGGCGAACTCGGCCAATGAGCCATAAAGATCGTCTTCAAGTGCCTCTACAGGAAAGCGCCAGTCCACATGAGCGGCATCAAACAGGGCGCCATAGGCTCCATCATTGATATACAGTTCGTTTCCGCGGCGTTTTTCCACCCGCACGATCATGGATGAATATTCTGCGCACAGTGCCCTGCCCGGCTCGCACCACAGTTCGGCATTATAGGCGATAGGCAATGCCTCAAAATGACGGTGGATGATGGCAAAATAATCTTCGAGCGGAGGTGGCTCCATCCCCGGATAAATAGAAGGAAACCCGCCGCCAATATCCACCATGTCAACCACAATACTGGCATCAGCAATGGCAGCGCGCACACGCTCAAGCGCCTGGACATAGGCAAATGGTGTCATTGCCTGGCTTCCGACATGGAAACATACGCCCAGCCAGTCTGCATGTTGACGTGCCGCTTGCAGTAATGGCCCGGCGTCAGCCAGATCTACACCGAACTTCGATGCCAGCGATAATTCGGAATATTCCGACGATACCCTCAAGCGAACACAAAGGCGCAAATCTTCAGCCGGATTCCCCTGATCATCAGAGCAGGCACGCCGGATTTTTTCCAGTTCTTCTACAGTGTCGAGGCTGAAAGTCCTCACCCCATGCGTATGATACGCCTCGGCAATGGCACGCTCCGCCTTGACCGGGTGCATAAAGCACAAATCAGCATCTGGCAGGAGAGATCGCACCAGACGCACTTCTGCAATGGACGCGACATCATAATTGGTCACGCCATTATCCCACAGAATGCGGATCAGTTCAGGAGAAGGGTTTGCCTTGACTGCATAGAGTGATTTGCCGGGGAATTTCTCGACAAAGAAGCGCGCTGCACGTCCTGCAGCGTGCGGACGATTAAGAATAACCGGCTCGTCTGGCGAAAGATCGCGGACTACAGACCGAGAATCAGGATAAAGAAACAACTCAAGGGACCCCCAAACGGTTTGTTTGAACGAGGCTGCCTTGCGGTCAGGAAGTCCCCTTGGGGCAGCGAAAGGCGCATATAGCGCCTCAGGAGAAAATCACAAGTGGTAATATCACGTAAAACCAGATGGAAAGCACGATTAATCGGCCCTGACCCTACCCCAGACGATCGCGAAAATCGGTATAGTCAAACTGCCTGACTTGTTCCAGTTGATCTGTCTCGCTGTCCCAGAGCCAGATTGAAGGAAGGGGCACGCCGTTAAACGTATTCGTCTTGACCATCGAATAATGCGCCTGATCGCAAAATGCGATCCGCTGGCCCGGCTCACATGGCACCGGCAATCGATAGTCTCCGATGACGTCCCCCGCCAGACAGGACGGCCCACCCAGACGAACAGCCATTTGCGCCTCATCTTGCAGTTCATGCAGCATTGCCGGCCGATAGGGCGCCTCAATCACATCGGGCATATGGCAGGTGGCTGAAATATCGGTGATGGCCAGTGGCATCCCGTTCCATAAAGAATCAAGGATTGTGCCGGTTAAAATGCCTGCATCCAGTGCGATTGCTTCTCCTGGCTCAAGGTATAATTCTGCACCAGTATCGTCTTTGACATCCTGCAGAAATTCGACCAGTTCATCGCGCTGGTAATCCGCCCGCGTGATGTGATGGCCACCGCCAAAATTAATCCACTTGATCTGGCCGAACCATGGCTCAAGATAATCAAACATCTTGTCCCATGTTGCCTTGAGCGGCGCGATATCCTGTTCACACAAATTATGCACATGGATACCGTCTACCAGCTCCATGTCTTCTTCGCTCAACTGGTCAATGGGATATCCAAGCCGGGAACAGGCGGCGCTTGGATCGTATCGCGGAACTTCACCCTGCGGGCAAAGAGGGTTAAGCCGAAGCCCCACATCAAATGCACCGCCTGTAATTCGGGCCTGGTCAAGTATCAGGCCTGCCCTTCGAATCTGGTCTGGCGTATTGAAAATCACATGGTCGGACAGACGGCATATTTCCGGTAGATCATCGGGTTTGTATGCCGCACTGTAAGTAGCGATTTCGCCATCATAAAACTCGCTGGCAAGCCGCGCCTCCCATAGTCCTGAGGCACAGGAGCCATCCAGATACTCCCCGATCAGCGGAGCAACCGGCCACATGGAAAACGCCTTGAGCGCCCCAAGCACCTTTATATCAGCAGCATCACGAATATCCGCCAGAATTTGCAGATTCTCACGCAGTTTGACGGCATCCACCACAAAGGCCGGGCTATCTACCCGATTGAGATCAAAATGAGCAAAAGCGCCCGGATCACCGGCTTTGGTTTCCATCAGAAGTTAACCGGGCTTTCCAGTTCTTCAACTGACCAGGGCAGGCCCTGAGCGGCAAGCATTTCAAGAAACGGATCAGGGTCCATCTGCTCCATATTGAAGACACCCTCCCCTTGCCAGACATTGCCGACCATCATCGCGCTTCCCACCATGGCCGGAACACCTGTAGTATAGCTGACAGCCTGATTGCCTGTTTCCTCAAAAGCGGCTTCGTGGCTGCAGATATTCTTGATGTAGAATGTTGCCTCGCCGCTACCGTCCAGAGCATCACCTGTTGCAATCACGCCAATATTTGTATTCCCTCTGGTGGTTTCACCCAGCGTTTCGGGTTTGGGGAGAACGGCGGCCAGAAACTGGAGCGGAATAATTTCCCGCCCCTGATATCGCACCGGATCAATGCGCGTCATGCCGACATTCTGCAGCACGGTAAGATGCGTTATATACTGGTCGCCAAAGGTCATCCAGAAGCGCCCCCGTTCCAGTTCGGGTATGAATTTTGCGAGGCTTTCCAGTTCCTCGTGATACATCATATACATGTTTTTCGGGCCAACCGCCTCGAAGTCGAAAGCGACTTTTCTGGACATAGCCGGAGTTTCGACAAAGGCACCGTTTTCCCAGTGCCGGGCCGGGGCAGTCACTTCACGAATATTGATTTCGGGATTGAAATTGGTGGCAAAATGCTGGCCATGATCGCCACCATTGCAATCAAGAATGTCAAGCTGACGAATAGTTTTCAGCTTGTGTTTCTTCAGCCACATGGTGAATACGCTGGTCACACCCGGATCAAACCCGCTGCCCAGCAGAGCCATCAATCCGGCCTGTCTGAAGCGGTCCTGATAGGCCCATTGCCAGCTATATTCGAACCTTGCTTCATCCTTCGGCTCATAATTTGCGGTATCAAGGTAGTTCACACCTGCTTCAAGACAGGCATCCATGATCGGCAAATCCTGATAGGGCAAAGCCAGATTGACCACCAGTTGCGGCTTGATGATACCAAGAAGCTTGACCATTGCGGGCACTTCTTCTGCATCAATCTCGTAGGTCATGAGATTCTGGCCCGTGCGCTGTCTGACCGAGGCAGCGATAGCGTCGCATTTTGCCTTTGTCCGGCTGGCAAGATGAATGTCTGAAAATATATCAGGATTCATCGCCATCTTGTGCACACAAACAGAACTGACTCCGCCTGCACCGATAACAAGGACTCTGGCCATGTAATCTCCGTTCTTCCAATGCTGTAAGGTATCAGGGCGCAATGCCCCGTCATGGTTCTGATTATACCGCCGGAATCGCCACCAAGAAAGGTCCGATTGGGCCTGACCCGCCGGTTTGAACAGAACTGTCAGCCAGCCTGCTTTTCGGCATGATCCTTTTGCGCCAGGAACCGCTCGGCATCGAGTGCAGCCATACATCCTGTGCCAGCAGCCGTAACTGCCTGACGATAGACATGATCCATCACATCACCACAGGCAAACACGCCCGGAATTGACGTTTGAGGCGTGCCCTTTTCCACCAGAAGATATCCTCCTGCATCCATTTCAAGCTTGCCTTTGAACAATTCGGTCGAAGGCGCATGACCTATGGCAACAAAGGCGCCATCAACTTCCAGCACAGAGACTTCCCCCGTGGCGGTATCTTCCAGTTCCAGCGCAGTCAGACCACCAGCAGCAGGGTCACCCATGAAATGTTTGACCGCCTTGTTCCACATGGGCGTAATTTTCTCATGCGCGAACAGACGATCCTGCAAAATCTTTTCAGAGCGCAGTTCATCACGCCGATGGATCAGCGTCACACTTTCGGCATGATTGGTAAGGTAGAGTGCTTCCTCAACAGCGGTATTACCGCCACCAATCACCGCCACTTTCTTGCCGCGATAAAAGAAACCATCACAGGTAGCGCAAGCGGAAACCCCTTTTCCGCCCAGTTCCTGCTCTCCGGCAACGCCAAGCCACTTGGCTTGTGCTCCGGTTGCAATGACCACCACATCACCAACATATTCATCGCCGCTATCCCCTATCGCACGAAATGGAGAGCCGCTTTCCAGATCAACGCTGGTGATTGTGTCCCATATCATCCGTGTGCCGACATGCTCTGCCTGCGCCTGCATTTCCTGCATCAGCCACGGCCCCTGAATGACATCACGAAAGCCGGGGTAATTTTCAACATCAGTGGTGATTGTCAACTGTCCGCCTGGCTGCAGCCCCTGAACGACAACAGGCTCCATCCCCGCACGGGCCCCATAAATAGCGGCGGTCAACCCTGCAGGGCCGGAACCGATAATCAACATGCGGGTTGTATGTATTGTCATGATATCTCTTTCATTGCTGAACGCGCCATATCATTCGCCTATTGATAAAGTGCAAGAGACGACCTTCGCAAAAGAAGCGCATTCTTTATTCTTGCAAGATATCTGTCAGGCTGCTGCAGCTTTTCCAGGTGTGGCTTCAAGATTGAGCATTTCGGCTACGAGAAACGCCAGCTCAAGGGATTGGGCCGCATTAAGACGTGGATCGCAATGGGTGTGATAGCGGTCCTTCAGGCCTTCATCCGTGATAGCCACGGCTCCGCCGACACATTCGGTAACGTCCTGCCCGGTCATTTCGATATGAACACCGCCCGCATGTGTGCCTTCCGCACGATGCACTGCGAAAAAGCCCCTGACTTCTGACAGGATACGATCAAACGGGCGCGTCTTGTATCCGCTATCCGATTTGACGACGTTGCCATGCATCGGATCACACGACCAGACAACAGGATGACCTTCCTTCTGCACTGCGCGAACCAGACGCGGCAGGCCGGTTTCCACCTTGTCGTGTCCGAAGCGACTGATGAGAGTGATGCGCCCCGCTTCTCTCGCCGGATTCAGCGTATCAAGCAGGCGCAACAAATCGTCCGGCTCAAGACTGGGGCCGCACTTCATACCAAGCGGGTTCTCGATACCGCGGCAATATTCGATATGGGACGACCCTTCAAAGCGGGTGCGGTCACCAATCCAGACCATATGTGCACTGGTATCATACCAGCCACCGGAAAGAGAATCCTGCCGGGTCAATGCCTGCTCATAGGGCAGCAGCAATGCCTCATGGCTGGTGTAGAAGCTTGTTGCCTTGAGCTGGGGCACCGTAGACGGGTCAATCCCGCAGGCCTCCATAAAATCGAGTGACTCCCCGATACGGTCTGCGGTTTCAGCGAATTTGGCAGCCCATGGGCTACGGTTCATAAAATCAAGCGTCCATTGATGAACCTGCCTGAGATTGGCATATCCGCCTCCGGCGAAGGCCCGCAGGAGATTTAATGTCGCCGCAGCCTGCGAATAGGCCCGGATCATCCGTTTCGGGTCATTGACCCGCT
This sequence comes from Sphingomonadaceae bacterium, assembly GCA_047975785.1. GTDB lineage: Bacteria > Pseudomonadota > Alphaproteobacteria > Sphingomonadales > Sphingomonadaceae > JACXVD01. The sequence continues at coordinate 18,872 of JBKEEC010000338.1, forward strand.
GATCCGGATCAAAGTCGATGCCATTGATGATATCGCCGAAATAGCTGGGCAGCTCTACTCCACCCTGGGTTTCGGTAGGCGCACTGCGCGGTTTGGCAAACTGGCCTGCCATGCGGCCGACTTTCACCACCGGCTGTTTACTGGCAAAGGTCAGAACCACTGCCATTTGCAGTAACACACGAAACGTATCCCGAATATTATTCGGGTGAAACTCGGCAAAACTCTCTGCGCAATCTCCGCCTTGTAGCAGAAAGCCCCGTCCTTGCGCGACTTCAGCCAGTTCGGCTTTCAGATCGCGTGCCTCTCCGGCAAAAACCAGAGGCGGAAAATTGGAAAGGGTCTTTTCAGCCTGATCAAGCAGGGCAAGATCCTGATAGACAGGCAAATGCCGCGCTTCCTTTGTCTTCCAGCTTTCCGGGGTCCAGTTCTGTGCCACTGTGTCTGCTCTTTCTTATCACCGACGCCCATTATCGGGCGCAATCTTCCATTCCGCTTGAATATAGCCCGCTGGCTGGCTTATGGCCAAGGGCAATACGGCCAGTGCCCGCGCACTTAGTCCCTGATCGCACCAAATGCAAAAGTATCATCCGCAACAAGCGGATTTGCCTTGAAAACTCCCGCTTTACGGCCAGATGCGCTACATGTTTTCCGGAATAACTTCCAGACGCCAGCCTTGACGGGCACCAAAATATTTTTGTGCCAGCGCCTGCATCTCTTGCGGTGTGGTTCGGGTATAATCGTTCATCAGCGTGCGGATTTTCCCGATCCTTCTGGGGTCCTCCGCTGCGCCATCAAGCTGATACATCCAGAAACCATTCCCGGTTGAAGAGCGACTTATCATCTGGCGAAGCGGCTCGGTCACACGGGCCAGCTCCCCGGTAGACGGGGGGTTGGCAGCCAGATCTCCGGCGATTGCATCTGCCGCAGCAAAAAACGCACTGACATCTTCAGGCCGCAACTGGGCCATGGCAGTAATAGTTCCGCCTGTTTCCATATCAACCGGCCAGTCAGAAGATACGGCCGGAGCATAGCTTGCTCCCGCACGTTCACGCATTTCATCCATCAGACGATTGTTAAATACCTGTGTCAGTATCTCCAGCTGACGCGATTCTGTCAGCCCATCCACACCGCCACCTGTTGGCCAGGCAATAACAGCAGCGGCCTGATTGGCATCACCGCGATGATGAAGAACCACGGCATCCTTGCTAACTGGAGGAAATTCCACTGCGCGTGCAGCGATATCGGCAGGGATCGGCTTCCGCTCCGGCAAGGCGCCAAATGTCTTGCGCAGGGCCTCTATTGCTGAGGCGGAATCGAAATCGCCAAATATCTGGACTTCCACCGGCCCCTGATTCAGCAGCGGAGCCCACACCTGACGGAATTGTTCAGGCGTTGCTTTCTCCAGTTCCCCGGGCGGAGGTGTGAGAAAACGCGGATCCTTGTTCGAAATCAGGTAATCAAAATCACGCACCAAAACCCCATTGGGGCTGGTGCCATAGCTTTCATAGGCCATACTCGCGGCTGCCTTGGCACGCAGAACCGGGCGGGCATCCCAACGCGGCATACCCAGTTTGGCTGCAAACAGATAAAGCTGGTCTTCCAGGTCAGCCGAACGCGTCTGGGCGCTGAAGGTGAAGTTTGTGTCATTGATCGAGAAATCAAAACCCATCTTGCGGCCATTGGAGATGCGATCCAGTTCTTCTTGACCCAGATCGCCCACGCCGGAACCCACAAGCGCCATATCGCCCAGCACCCGATAGGCTGCACTACTGTTGTCAAAGGCACGATCACCGGCACCAAACCGGACCTTGACGGCAACACGCCCAGGTTCGGCATCATTGGACCACAGGATTGCCTTGACACCATTGGCGAAATCGACCTGCTCGATATCCAGCAGGCCAATGGGCCTTTGTGTTACGATCTTACCTGATGCACCAATTGCCGGCATATCGGAAAAGGAAATCGACTTTGCGGCAAGGCGAGCGGATGAATCCGCCTTTACCGGGGACAACATCACATCGCGAAGGGCAGCAACACTGGCCTCTTCGGGGGCGGGAGTCACATACACAGCACGCACGACATCACCGCCGAACAGGGCCTGAGAATGTTTCAGGACATTTTCGGGGGTAAACTGCGCCTTCATGCCTCGAAAAACATTGAGCACAGTTTCCGGTGCAGCGACTGTTTCACGAATATCGACAGCCTGCACCACATCATCAGCCAGCTTGCCTCCGGCCATGACTGTGCGTTGCTCGACAGAGCTGGCAAAGGTAACGTCGAACTCGGCCAGCTCGCGGTCAATCTCCTCCTGTGTCGGTGGATTGGCAGTAGCATCCGCAATAACCGAACGAACATCCCTTGCCGCGGCCTGCCAGTCATCAGAAAGGGGCGTAAAGGTTACAAATGTCGCATCTGTAGAGCGGCTGACATCATCCTGCTGCACAGAAGCAAACAGATAGGAACCGCCTGCGCGCGCGCACGCCTCAAGCCTGCGATTGATAATCGACTGGGAAACTGCATCCAGCAACAGGCCTTCATTATAAACAATCGTATCCTGCACCGGACGCCACGGCCGCATGATGGCATAGGTCATCGTTCGCGGAAGGTCCGGCTCTACGATTACCTGGGTTTCACCCACCGGATTGGCCGGGTCTGCTCCCGCCGGAGCCTGTGGGTCACCAAAATCAGGAGCGTCGACATGCTTCCCCTTGCCTTTCCAGCTGCCAAACCATTTCTCGATCTCTCCGGCCAGCACTTGCGGGTCAACATCTCCGGCAACCACGATCACTGTATTTTCCGGACGATACCACCGGTCATGAAAGGCGCGCACATCCTTTGCCGTAGCGGCGCGGAGTGTTTCCTCCGTTCCGATAGGCAAACGATCCGCGAGTCTCTGTCCGGCGAAAAGAGTCAGCCGGGTTTGTTCGGATACACGTTGCTGCGCACCACCTCTTTCGCGCTTTTCTGCCAGAACAATCGGCAGTTCGGTTTTGAGATTGCTGTCAGACAAGGCTGGATCACGGATCATCCCCGACAGCCATTTGAAGCTGGTGTCCAGTTTATCGGGAGTAATGCCCGGCAGATCAAGTTTGAATACAGTTTGCGTCGGCGTTGTCTCTGCATTGGTATCACTGCCAAAAGTTGCCCCCATTTCCTGCCATTTGAGTATCGCCTGCCCATCATCCAGATATTTACTTTCCCGGAATGTGAGGTGCTCTATCAAATGGGCGTATCCAAGCTCGGTGTCAGTTTCATGCAGAGAACCGGCATCGATGCGTATCCGGATGGAAACCTGACCAGGAGGCACCCGGTTTTGACGAACGGCATAACGCAACCCGTTGGGCATCTTGCCAAACAGCCATTCCTTGTCACGGGGAACATCGCTTCCCTCATAAATCCAGGGGGTTTCGTCTGTCTGTATAGAAGATGGCGCAGGAATTTGCGCATGGTGCAACGAAGAATTATCCGCACTCTGCCCGGAAACGGCAACGGGGCCGGACAGAAGCAGAAGGGCGAGAATGGCGAAGCGCGAAGCAACACGAGAGGGACTAGGCATAGGTCCTCATATAGGAATGGATTTCCTGAAGGAACAGTGAATGTATCGTGACTTGTGACTTCCGGCCTGAAAGCCTACATGGAAAAGCATGTATATTGAATCAGAAACAACACCCAACCCTTCAACGATCAAGTTCCTGCCCGGATGCGCGGTTATGTCTTCCGGAACGCGTGAATTTTCCTCTGCTGACGCAGCAGAATCCTCCCCTCTTGCACAGGCAATTTTTGATACAGGGGACGTAACCAACGTATTTTTTGGCGGTAATTTTGTTTCTGTCACCGCAACACCGGATACTGACTGGAACACTCTGAAGCCACAGATTGTTGCCATTTTGCTGGATCATTTTGTTTCGCAGGCCCCCCTGTTTACTGGCGGAGATGCAAACGCGATCCATGTCCCTGAAGATATGGAACCTGTTGTGGAAGACAATCCGGCTGATGCCGACATTATTGCCCAAATCAATGAACTGCTCGAAACCCGCATTCGCCCCGCTGTGGCCGGTGATGGCGGGGATGTATTGTATCGCGGGTTCAGCGAAGGCATCGTTTATCTGCAAATGCAGGGGGCATGTTCCGGCTGCCCATCATCCTCCGCAACCCTGAAGCACGGCATTGAGGGATTGCTCAAACATTACGTG
>JBKEEC010000339.1:0-6679 GCA_047975785.1 Sphingomonadaceae bacterium
CCACTCTCGCAGGCAAACCCGGTCTGGTGCCTGTTGCCCGTTCTACCGCATCGCGGAACTTGGACGGATGCGCTGTTGCCAATGTCACAACCGGGACCGAAGCCAGAATATCAACCGCGCGGGCCGCATGAAGGCCAATGGCGGTGTGAGGGTCAATCACCTCTCCGCAATTTTCATATGCCCAGCGCATCGCCTCTGCCATTTCATCGGTATCGGTGCGAACACTGGTAAAGAGCCTGTCCGCCCCTTCACGCTGCGCATTGGTGAGTTGCATCGCCCTGCTTGCTTCAAAACTGCGCATCTGCGCTGCCATGGCCGTTCCATCACGGCCACCGCAATCAAACAAAAGCCGCTCAAAATTGGAGCTTACCTGAATATCCATGGACGGAGCGGCTGTGGGTGTCACCGTTCCGGCTGAATAATCACCATTGCTCAAGGCCCGGTGCAATATATCATTGACATTGGTTGCCACAATCAGGCGCTCTACAGGCAGGCCCATTTGTGTAGCAACATAACCGGCAAACACATCGCCAAAATTACCCGTCGGCACACTGAAGGCAACTTGCCTGTGCGGCGCGCCGAATTGCAATGCGGCGGCAAAATAATAAACCACCTGCGCCATAAGTCGTGCCCAGTTAATCGAATTGACAGCGCCGATATGAAAACGCCCTGTCATATCCGGGTCGGCAAACATGCGCTTCACCATGGCCTGCGCATCATCAAATGTGCCTTCTATCGCGATATTATGCACATTGGGCGCGCGCACTGTTGTCATCTGGCGGCGCTGCACATCGCTGACCCGCCCCTGCGGGTGCAACATAAAAATATCAACCCGCTCCCGTCCGGCAACGGCATCAATTGCTGCTGACCCGGTATCGCCACTGGTGGCACCAACAATCGTCAGGTGATCTTGTGTCCGGCCAAGGACTTCCTCAAACAATCCGCCCAGCAATTGCAGGGCTACATCCTTGAAGGCCAGAGTCGGCCCATGGAACAGTTCCAGCAGCCATTGCTGCTCATCAAGCTGCACGAGCGGAGTAACCGCCCGGTGGGCGAAGCGGCCATATGCCTGCTCGCACAAGGCGCGTAACCGCTCTTCGCTCAGGCTGTCACCCACAAAGGGCAGCATGATACGAACCGCCAGTTCCGCATAAGGAAGTCCTGCCAGGCTTGCGATTTCCGCTTGTGAAAAGCGCGGCCATTCACGCGGGAGATACAGGCCCCCGTCACTGGCAAGGCCCGCCAGAGTTACCCCTTCAAAATCCAGCGCCGGCGCGCTTCCCCGTGTCGAGATATATTTCATCGTCTTGCGCGGTTAGCCTTGACAGCCATGATGCGCAAGAGAGCTGAAACAGGATTTCTATCCATCAATTATCGCCCCGTCCGCTCCGCCCCTGTTCCGACGGCGCAATGCCAGCACATAAATCACCGCCGCAGACAGGGCAAAGAGAAACCACTGAACCGCATAGGACAGATGATTATTGGGCATGTTATTCGGATCTGGCTGCACGAGATCCTCCATCCCCGCAGGCGCAGTGTCGGCAACGAGCGCAGCGCGGCCCTGCCCCTGGATCACCCAGCCGGATATTGTTCCTCCATCCCAGTTGCGCAATTCGGGGTCGCGTGTCCAGCCCAGACGGATAGCGACCGGAGCGCCTGCGCCGATATCGCAGGTCACGACCTGCGCAAAGCCTGTTTCTCCTGCATGATTGCGTCCGGCAATGGCGGTCCTGTCCTGTACCTCCAGACATTCGAGCGAAGAGCGGCGATAAAGATCGGATTCATAATCTGCACCCGACGGGAATGGAACCGGCTGCGCACTGGCTGCAGACTGATAATGCGCGATCAGGTTGTTTTTCCAGGCAGACCGTTGCAATTGCCAGACGCCCAGAGCAACCATCGCCCCAATCGCAACAAGAACAATCAGCGTCGGAATAATCGGCAGGCGCCGGGTCACGACCCGTCCTGATCCTGATTTTTATCCCTGCTGCCGGAAATATCTGGATCGCCGCTTGTGCCCTCACCGGCCTTGTTGCGATATTCCGAAGCGAGCAATGCTCCTTTGGCAACACGCAACCCAAAAACGACAGCAAGGGCAGTGACCGGAATCCACAGCACCACATGAACCCAGAAAGGCGGGTGAACCGCAAGCTCCAGCCACATGGCCAGCCCCACAATCAGGCCGCCAATAATCAGGGTCAGGAAAGCCGCCGGACCATCACCAACATTGAACCGTGAAAAATCCAGACCACATACCCTGCAATGGGGGGCAAATTGCACCACACCTTCAAACAGGGTTTTTGCACCGCATCGGGGGCACAGACCAAGAAAGGCAGCCTCGGCGACACCGGGCTGCCTTTTCTCATGGCGGGTTTTATCTGTCACAAACAGCCCTGTTCATTCTGGCCCGTTCATTCTGGCCCGTCCACACGGACAATCAATGGATCGGCGCGCCCCAGCTACCCCAGATGTAAACCACAACGAACAGGAACAGCCACACCACATCAACAAAGTGCCAATACCATGCAGCGGCTTCAAAACCGAAATGCTCCTTGGGTGTGAACTGGCCCTTATAGGCGCGGATCAGACAGACCACGAGCATGATAGTCCCGACAATAACGTGGAAACCGTGAAAGCCGGTCGCCATGTAGAAGGCAGAGCCATAGGTGTTTTCACCAAAGGGGAAGGGCGCGTGCATATATTCATATGCCTGGATCATGGTGAAGGTCACACCCAGAATAACAGTCAGCCACAAGCCCTTTTTCAGCCCGTCACGATCCCCGTGAATCAGACAATGATGCGCCCATGTCAGGGTTGTGCCTGAGCAGAGCAGGATCATGGTGTTCAGCAGCGGCAGATCAAACGGATCAATCACCGATTTAATCGCCACTGGCGGGAACACGCCGCCAATAACTTCAGCCAGTTCAGGCGTTGCATTGGGGAACAGGGCAAAGTCAAACCAGGCCCAGAACCATCCGACAAAGAACATCACTTCAGAAGCGATGAACAGGATCATGCCATAGCGAAGATGCAATTGCACCACCGGCGTATGATAGCCTTCCTGACCTTCCCGGATAATGTTGGAAAACCAGCTGTAGAAGGTGGCGATCAGCCCGGCAATTCCCAGCCCCATCACCAGATGCCCATAGGGCATTTCATGCATGAACAGAACAAGACCGCTGGTAAGTGCCAGAGCAGAAAGCGACCCGATCATAGGCCAGATATCTGGCGGCAGAATATGATAATCGTGGTTCTTTGTAGCGGCCATGAAACTTCCGTCCTGATTTTATCTGTTAGGCAAGCCCTTATCGTGCCAAAGCCTGTTGGTCCAGAGCTTTGGTGCAGACAGGGATCTTATTTTCCCGCCCCCGTATCCGCATCTTTTGCGCGGTGGAATGTGTAACTGAGCGTGATCTGTTCGACATCTTTCATATTCGGATCATCCAGAGCAGCAGGGTCAACATAAAACAGCACCGGCATTTCTACCGATTGCCCCGGCTGCAAGGTCTGCTCGGTAAAGCAGAAACACTGGATCTTGTTGAAATAGCGCCCGGCCTGTTCCGGCTCGACATTGAATGTCGCCGCACCTGCAACCGGCACACCCGAATCATTGCGCGCACTGAAAAATGCCATATCCCTCTGCCCGATCGCTACCGTATCTGTCACCTGATCAGGCTTGAAAGTCCAGGGCATATCCGGCGCGACATTGGCATCAAAGCGGATGGAAACAGTTTTGCCACCTGCGCTCTGCGCCATACGCTCGGCCAGCGAGGCATCGGCTTCCGTTGCCACCTGGGTGGTGCCGGCAAAACCTGTAACCTGACAGAACAGCCGGTAAAGCGGAGCCGAAGCAAAGCCCAGACCCAGCATACCCAGCGCACCCAGCACACCGAAAAACCCAATCCACAGATTCTTCCGTCTTGATGCGAGAGCCGTCACAATTAGCCTCCCATTTTTGCAATGGTGATAAGGTAAAATAAAAGCACCAGAAAAGCGAGCACAACGGCCAAAGCAATATTGCGCCCCTTGCGGCGACGCTTGAACTCGGCCTCTTCTTCAGGGGTCATGCGCGCAGGTCGGGGGTGGGTCATGTCAGCACTCCGGTTTTATTCACTACGCTGTCCACAACCAGCATGGCAAAAAGAATAAACAGATACAGGACACTGTATCCAAACAGGCTCTTTTCCGGTTTCATCCTGTCGTCGTCCCCCTCTGTCCGGCGCAGACCGACCGGCAAGGCCAGAGCGATGAAAATGACCGAAAGCAGCGTCGCCGACACTCCATAGATGATACCAGCGCCTTCGACCAGCCAGGGCGCGACTGCTATTGGCAGCAGGATAAAGGCATAAATCAGGATTTGTCGCCGGGTGGACACTTCTCCGCGCACTACCGGCATCATCGGAATACCGACCTTGGCATAGTCAGTCTGGACAAACAGGGCCAGCGACCAGAAATGCGGCGGCGTCCAGAAAAAGATGATCAAAAACAGCAGCACAGGCATCAGGCTGATGTCGCCGGTTACAGCCACCCAGCCAATCATGGGCGGAAAAGCCCCCGCCCCGCCGCCAATCACAATATTTTGCGGAGTCCTCGGCTTGAGCCACATGGTATAAACAACGGCATAGTAGAAAATTGATACCGCAAGAATACCCGCTGCAAGCCAGCCAATCGCCAGCCCCATTAGCATGACCGAGGCTACGGAAAGAATGATGCCGAAGTCTCGTGCATCCTGGCGATGCAGCCGACCGGCCGGAATCGGGCGTTTCGCAGTGCGTTTCATGCCCGCATCAATATCGGCCTCCCACCACTGGTTCAGGGTTGCGGCACCTCCAGCACCCAGCGCGATACACAGAATCGCGGTAAATCCGAGCACAGGGTTGATAGTGCCCGGTGCAGCAAGCAACCCGCACAGACCTGTAAAAATCACCAGACTCATAACGCGCGGCTTGGTCAGCGAAAAGTAATCGCGCCAGTCTGTTGGCAGCGGAGTTGCTACGGTGTTTTGCGTCGCCACGGCGCGGTCCTTAAATGCTGAAGGGCGCGCCCGGTTATGGCACGCCCCTCATTACAGGTGCCCTGCTCTCCGGCGCGAACCGGAGGCAAAGGTTTAATGATGCGCCGGGACATCCTCTATCACCGGCAGGGTTTCAAACTGGTGGAAAGGCGGCGGGCTGGACAATGTCCATTCCAGCGTTGTTGCACCTTCGCCCCAGTAATTGGAGGCAGCTTTCTTACCCGCTACCAGTGCAAAGATAATGTTGGCAAAGAAGATTGCCAATGACGATGCCATAATCATGTAACCATAGGTCGAGATCTGGTTCCAGTAGGCATAGGCTTCCGGATAATCAGGAATACGACGCGGCATACCGTCCAGCCCCAGGAAGTGCATGGGGAAGAAAACCATATTCACCCCGATGAAAAACACCCAGAAGTGAAGATGTGCCAGAAATTCACTGTGCATCTTTCCGCTCATTTTCGGGAACCAGTAGTAGAAGCCGGCAAAAATCCCGGTCACGGCACCCAGAGACAGCACATAGTGGAAGTGAGCAACAACATAATAAGTGTCATGCACCACGTCATCAATCCCGCCATTGGCAAGATAGACACCTGTAACGCCGCCAACAGTAAACAGGAAGATGAAGCCCATCGCCCACACCATCGGGCTTTTGAACTCGATCGAGCCACCCCACATAGTGGCAATCCAGCTAAAGATCTTCACCCCTGTCGGCACGGCGATAACCATGGTTGCGGCGGTGAAATACATCTTGGTGTTTACATCAAGGCCCACGGTAAACATGTGGTGCGCCCAGACGATGAAACCGACAACCCCGATCGCAACCATGGCATAGGCCATGCCAAGATAGCCAAAAATCGGCTTCCTGGAGAATGTCGAAACGATGTGGCTGACCATGCCGAAGCCCGGAAGGATCAGAATATAGACCTCCGGATGGGCGAAGAACCAGAACAGGTGCTGGTAAAGGATCGGATCACCACCGCCCGAGGCCGTGAAGAACGTGGTGCCGAAGTTGCGATCTGTCAGCATCATGGTGATAGCACCCGCGAAGACCGGGAGCGAGAGAAGCAGCAGGAATGCGGTCACCAGGACAGCCCAGGCAAACAGCGGCATCTTGTGCAGCGTCATGCCCGGTGCGCGCATGTTGAAGATCGTGGTGATGAAGTTGATTGCACCAAGGATCGATGAAGCGCCAGCGATATGCATGGACAAAATGGCGAAGTCCATCGCCGGTCCGGGCGAGCCCGTGGTCGCCAGCGGCGGATAGAGCGTCCAGCCGCCGCCAACACCCAAGCCACCCGAGTCGCCTTCTACGAACAGCGACAGGATAAGCATCACGAAAGCCATCGGCAGCAACCAGAACGAGACGTTGTTCATGCGCGGGAAGGCCATGTCCGGCGCACCGATCATGAGCGGCACGAACCAGTTGCCAAATCCACCCATCGTGGCGGGCATGACCATGAAGAATACCATGATGATGCCGTGCGCGGTGACGAACACGTTGAAGGCGTGGCCGTTGTGGAAATACTGCAGGCCCGGCTCGGCGAGTTCGAGACGCATGCCGACAGACAGGAGACCGCCGACGAGACCGGACACCATGGCGAAGACCAGGTACATCGTACCGATGTCTTTATGGTTCGTGGAAAACAACCACCGCTTCCACCC
>JBKEEC010000340.1:0-3457 GCA_047975785.1 Sphingomonadaceae bacterium
AGTGCATCGCAGCGGCTAGATTTCTGAGCACTGATTTATGAACGCGCCTGATTTACAGGCAGGATTTCTGGGCAGATCGACAAGATTGATATTGCACCTGGCCCTGTCAGGGTTCACATAAGCACCATGCAAAGCGAAAACCAATTCTTCGCCGATCTGGCCAAACTGGCGAATAGCGCCGCGGGCACTTTTGCCGGCATGACTCGTGAAGCGCGTGAAAATGCGCGAGAACGTATGCGTGAAACCTTTGGCGGGATGGATTTTGTCAGCCGTGACGAGTTTGATGCGGTCAAGGACATGGCTGCCAGAGCGCGTGAAGAAAATGAGAAACTGGCGGAACGACTGGCAGCGCTGGAAGCAAAGGTCAAATAATCCCGATGCCCTGTGACGGGCCTGTTCGTTCAGGATGAATATACGCACTCGCGGCATTGTTGTGGCGACCCGCCCCCATGGCGAGACAGCAGTTATCCTGCGACTGCTCTCGGAAACTTCCGGTCTGGTCGCAGCCTATCTGGCCGGCGGACGCGGGCGGCATATGCGCCCTGTGATTATTCCCGGTAATCTGGTTGATACACAATTACATAGCCGTAACGAGAACCAGCTTCCCTATGCCCGGCTGGAATTGTTGACCAGCCGTGCTCCGTGGCTGGGAGAGCCATTGGCAGCAGGGGCCATCGACTGGGTCTGTGCGCTGACTGCCAGCGCCCTGCCTGAGCGCCACCCTTATCCGGAGCTGTTTCAGGCTCTGGATGCGCTGCTGGATGCAATTTGTCACGCTCCTTCTGCGCGTGGCTGGTTGCAGGCCCTGATTCGTTATGAGAGGCTGCTCTTGCGAGAGACAGGCTATGGCGAAACTGGCGCGATTCCTTCGGAGGATCTGGCAGGTTTGCTGTTTGTTTTTGATCGGCTGCACACACCAATTGCGCGCTACCTGCTTGCCGATCGTCAATCGGATGTTATGGCGTCCCGTGCGCTGCTCAGGGCGCGGCTGGAACGGATGACGGGATGAAGATTGCGATTTTTGCCGGTGATGGCATCGGACCGGAAGTAACTTGTGAAGCTGTCCGCCTGCTGGAAGCTCTGGATTTGCCCGATCTGGAATTGCAGACTGCCGATGTTGGCGGTGTGGCCTACAAGGCGCACGGTCACCCCTTGCCGGAATCGACTCTGGAAATTGCCCGCGCCAGTGATGCCATTCTGTTCGGTGCGGTGGGTGATTTTGACTGCGACCATCTGGAACGGCATTTGCGGCCAGAACAGGCTATTCTGGGGCTGAGGGCGGAATTGGGTCTGTTCGCCAATTTACGCCCCGCACGGATGTTTGCCGGTCTCGAAAGTCTGAGTAGCCTCAAACCGGAAGTATCCCGTCAGATTGACCTGCTGATTGTGCGGGAGCTGAACGGAGATGTCTATTTCGGCGAAAAAGGCATTCGCACTCTGGATAATGGTATGCGTCAGGGCTGGGATATGATGTCCTATACCGAAGATGAGGTCCGGCGGATTGCGCATACGGCCTTTCGTGCGGCACAGACGCGCAAGAACCGGCTTTGCAGTGTGGACAAGGCCAATGTGCTGGAAACCAGCCAGTTATGGCGTGATGTGGTGATTGAAGTCGCGGCAGATTACCCTGCGGTCGAACTCAGCCATATGTATGTGGATAATGCAGCCATGCAATTGGTGAAGTCTCCCGATCAGTTTGATGTGGTTGTGACCGGCAATCTGTTTGGCGATATTCTCTCCGATCAGGCGAGCATGTGTGTTGGTTCTATCGGCCTGCTGGCCAGCGCCAGTCTGGGCGAACGGCAAACCGGATATGGCACGTTCGGCCTGTATGAGCCTATCCATGGAAGCGCGCCTGATATTGCCGGAAAAGGCATAGCCAACCCTATGGCTACCATGCTTTCTGCAGCCATGATGCTACGTCATAGCTTCGGGCGGGAAGAAGACGCCCTCCGCATTGAAAATGCTGTCTCCAAAGCTCTGGCAGACGGTATTCGCGGCGCTGATCTGGCTGGTAGTGATGGCACACAGGCTATCGGGGATGCGGTGCTGGCAAAATTGTAATGGTGTCAGGCCATGCCTCCCCCTATGCCGCTTGAACTGGCCGTCATCCTGCCCACTCTCAATGAGCAGGAGAATATCCGGCCCCTGATAAAGCGGCTGGATGATGCGCTGGGAGATGTGCCCTGGGAGGCCATCCTTGTTGATGATAACAGCAGCGATGGCACGGCAGATACCGCACGCAGCCTGGCGCTGGAGGATGCTCGTATCCGGGTTATCCAGCGGATTGGCAGGCGTGGTCTGGCCTCGGCTGTGATTGAGGGAATTTGCGCCACGGCAGCGCCGTTCGTGGCGGTGATGGATGCTGATCACCAGCATGATCCGGCCTTGCTGCGCCCCATGCTGGATGTGGTCCGGACTGGCGATGTCGATATTGCTGTGGCGAGCAGGTTTTTGCCGGACAGCAGCACGGAAGGGCTGGTTGAGTCGCGCAGGCTTGCATCGCGTCTTGCCAATCAACTGGCGCAGGGGCTGATGGGCGTTTCGCTTAATGATCCGATGAGCGGATTTTTCCTGATGCACAGTGATCGCTTCCGTTCCCTTGCACCGCGTCTTTCGGGGATTGGCTTCAAGATCCTGCTCGATATTCTGGCCACATCGCCTGAGCCCTTGCGGGTAAAAGAGATTCCGCTTGAATTTGCCCAAAGGCGAAGCGGCACCAGCAAGCTGGATCATACTATCATGTTCGAGTTTCTGGTTGGCCTGTATGAGAAAAGTTTTGGCCGTGTCATCCCTGTGCGATATGCGCTGTTCGGCACTGTCGGCGCGCTGGGCGTTATTGTGCATATGGCGGTGCTGGCGTTGCTTTATCGTGCGTTTGGAGAAGGATTTGCCTTTTCCCAGGCTCTGGCAACCCTGGTAGCGATGAGCTTCAACTTCTGGCTCAATAACTGGCTCACCTATCGTGATATACGATTGAAATCACCCGGAGAACTTTTGCGCGGCTGGATAGGGTTTTGTGCAAGCTGCTCGGTAGGGGCTTTGGCCAATGTCGCGCTGGCTGCACTATTGCAGGCACGCGGTGCCTATTGGGTTATTGCCGCATTGGCGGGTATAATCGTTGCCTCTGTGTGGAATTATGCGCTTTCCAGCCGGTTTGTCTGGGGTCGGTATTAAAAACAGAGAATTTTTTCAGAAAGAAATAGGTGATAGATTTTTTCGGCGCATTCGGGCCGGAAAATGCGGGCAAACAAACAGCTATGGAATAACAGAAGGCTCTATAGCATCGCGAGAAAAGGTTGAATCACCGCGATGCTATAATACCAATGTGCGATAAGCATGACTCATCACGCATTGGTCAAGCCCGCGCGGCGCCTGAGCGTTTCAAACTGCCGATGCGTCAGCATCATCGCAGTTTGGTGTAATTACTTGTTTTCTCTATTCTTTTGAGAAAAAC
>JBKEEC010000341.1:0-3245 GCA_047975785.1 Sphingomonadaceae bacterium
ATTTTCCGTATGTCGAGGATCAGGCCGGCGGTCCGGTCTTTATGGTTCTGGCCACAGATGATTTTGATCGGGACTACGCTGCCTTCAGCGCCGCAGGGGAAAAATGGTATAGTCCCAGATCATTCGATGCTATGCCAAGGCCGCCGTATTCGATGATTTCTACGGCAAATTATCCGCAGCAGAGCCTATTTCCTGCCAGATCCGCGCAAGATCAGCCTCCTCGATACAATAGGGCGGCATCACATAGACTGTATTGCCAAGCGGTCGGAGCAAGACATCTGCCTGCCTGAAACGCTCCAGCAACCATGGGCCAAGGTCTGACAGATAGGCTCCTTCCTCTGCGCCCATCTCCAGTGCAACAATTGTCCCGCATTGACGGATACCGGATATGGCAGGATGAGAGCCAAGCGCCCCGGCATATTTTGCCTGACGCGTTGAAAGATCTGCCACGCGCTCCAGCACTGGTTCATCACGCCAGATATCAAGATTGGCTGATGCAGCAGCACAAGCAATCGGGTTGGCGGTATAGCTTGATGAATGAAAGAACATTTTTGCCCTGTCAGACGAATAGTGCGCTTCCCACACGGCCTCACTCGCAAGTGTGACCGCAAGGGGCACAGAGCCACCCGTTAGCCCCTTTGACAGACACATGATATCCGGCACCACACCTGCCTGTTCACAAGCCGTCAATTTTCCTGTCCGTCCCCAGCCAGTCATTACCTCATCAGCGATAAGCAAAACATCATGGTGCCTGCATATCTCTGCCATGCTGGTGAGCAATTCAGGCGGATACATTTTCATCCCCCCCGCTCCCAGCACCAGCGGCTCCACAATAAAGGCAGCCGCACCCTCACGACAATGATGTTCCAGAATTTCCAGTGTCCGGCCAGCATCACCGGAAGGAAACGGTGCAGTAGCAACATCAAACAGCAGGGGGGCATAAGGCGCATTGAACACACCGCGCGCACCTACTGACATGGCGCCAATTGTATCCCCGTGATAGCTATGCTCCATCACAATGATTTTGCTTCGGCTTTCTTTCCGGTGAGCAAAATAACCCAAAGCCATTTTCAGTCCGACCTCTACCGATGTCGATCCGCTGTCAGAGAAAAACACCCGTGTCAGACTGTCAGGCAGGAGCTGGCGCAGGCCATGCGCAACCCGTTCCGCCGGTTCATGAGTCCAGCCTGCAAAGATGATCTGATCCAGTTTTTCTGCCTGACCTCGAATTGCTTCCATTATCCGAGGGTGACAATGCCCGTGTGTTGTCACCCACCAGCTTGAAATAGCATCAATAACCCGGCGCCCGTCAGCAGTATTGAGGATGGCCCCTTGTGCACTTGTCACCATAGGCACAGGATGACCAAGGCCATGCTGGGTAAACGGATGCCAGATGGATGATCTGCTCATACAAAATCCCTGATGTCAAAATGGCTGGCAAACGCATCGGACAGTGCCTCACCCGTCAACGGGGCAAGCCAGGGCAACCGGCCCAGGCATCGCACCCTGCCCATCCGGGTAATTATCTGCTCACTATCGGAATTGACTTCCCCGACAAAAGCAACCCCGTGAATGGAACAATTACGGGCGCGCAAGGCTTCAATCGTTAGCAGGGTGTGATTGATAGTGCCCAATGTCGTCCGGGCGACGATAATGACTGGCAGGCCCCACCGCGCAAAGAGATCGGCAAAGACATAGTCCTCCGTCAAAGGAACGAGTGCCCCGCCCGCCCCTTCTATCACCAGAGGGCGTGCAGAAGGAATGGCGAGCGCGTCCGGCACAATGGTGACATCATCCAGTCTTGCCGCCAGGTGCGGCGAACAGGGTGTGCTCAGGCGCCAGACCTCAGGCACGATCCTGTCATCACGCAGCCCCGAAAGCTCGCGTATCCGGGCACTGTCACCGCCATCTTCCAGCCCGGCCTGAACCGGCTTCCAGTAAGAGGCGCCTATTGCCTTGACGAGCGCGGCACAGAACACACTTTTGCCGATATCCGTATCGGTCCCGGTAACTACGAAGGCGCTCATGCGCTTGCCAGCAAATCTGCCAATTGATCGCCCAGCGCATCGACATCTTCCGTGCTGACATTCAAGGTTAACGAGATACGCAAACGCCCTGTTCCTTCGGGCACTGTCGGAGGGCGGATACCGCGCACATCAAAGCCGCTTTCCTGCAAGGATGTGGCTATCTTCATGGTCAGGACATCGCCACCAATGATCAGGGGAAGAATTTGTGAGCCTGTCACCTCTACCCCCAAGGGCCCCAGCACCTGCCCGGCATGATTTACCAGATCGTGCAGAGCCGTTCTGCGCTCCGGCTCATCTTCCAGAATCTTCAGACTTTCGCCAACACAGCACGCCATCAGGGGAGAAGGCGCAGTCGAGAAAATAAAACCGCGCCCGCGGTTCACAAGATGATCACGCATGATTTGAGGCCCGCACAGCAGCGCTCCTTCCACACCCATAGCCTTGCCGCATGTATGGAGAGTAATCACATTGCCCCGCTCCCCAAGCGTATCTGCCAGGCCACGACCATTTTGGCCGAATACTCCTGTTGCATGAGCTTCATCGACAATCAGAATGGCTTCATGCCGCCGGACGACCTCCTGCAATTCTGCCAGAGGTGCCTGATCACCATCCATGGAATACAGACTTTCAACCGCAATCCACGGCTGTCCTCGTCCACCTGCGACGCGCCAGGCACGGATAGCTTCGGAAAACCCGTTCACATCATTATGAGGAATGGCACGGGCCACCGCCCGCGAAAGGCGCAGCCCCTCATGGATGCTGGCATGAATATATTCATCATAGAAAATACAGTCCCCCGCCTGGGGAAGCGTAGAAATTAACGCGCTATTGGCGGCATAACCTGTCGAAAAATAGAGGGCCGCCTCGGCTCCGAAAAAACGGGCAGCCTGCTCTTCAAGCTGCTCATGCGCCTCATGATTACCGCGTAACAGACGTGAACCACCAGACCCGACAGGAACACCGCGCTTCAATGCAGCCTCAATCGCACCCGATAGCCGCCTGCAACCTGCAAGGGCGAGATAGTCATTCGACGCAAAATCCCTGCCTTCCCGACTGGCAAGGGCGCGCAACCTCCCCAAATCGGCCAGACGGGACAAGTCAGTTTTTTGGGCGGCAAACAGGCCTGATCCGGAAGCAAGTCGTGTCATGCGCTGCCTATGGAGCGAATTTTCTCCAAGCGCAAACGGCCACCTGCAGAGCTTGGGCTTCATATCTTCG
>JBKEEC010000342.1:0-25199 GCA_047975785.1 Sphingomonadaceae bacterium
CTTATATCAATCACGCGCACAATGATTTTATCGAGGTGGTCATTGACGGTGGGATATTTGCTCTGGCGTTGTTGGTGGCAGGCCTGTTCCTCTATCTGTTGCGTATGGTCAGGGTCATGTTTGGTGCCAATGCATCAGGAAAGACACTGAAGCTGGCAGGCGGGATCGTTGCCGGGATGCTTATCATTGCATCGACTAGCGATTATCCGTTGCGAGTGCCCTCAATAATGGCACTTATGGCCATTGCCAGTATTTGGCTATTTGCCAAACAGGATCTGCCACGTTCGGATGCTTGATTGAGGTTTGTGGACATTTATCTGCAAGCGATGAGTACTGCCATGAGGGGGAGTGTCCTGAACTCTGTGAATCTGGACGGCTCCATGCAGGTATCAGATACGCTCATGCAAGTCAGCTACCTCGGTGCGAAAGGTCATCCAATCTCCGCCTTGCCGATTGAATACCTCTGACCGGAACGGTAAATAGCCCTGCTTTATTGCGCCTCAAAAACCGCCATGGTCGCATGAACGCAGGCGTCGACGCTTTCTTCCACTCCGCGGTCAAATTGGGTGACAATAACAAAACCACCCACCAGCAGAATCAGGAATGCGGTCGTCACGAGTCCGAAATATTTGTCAATCACTGCCTTGATTGGCGCGCCGAACAGGCGAAACAGGATACCCACCACCATGAAAATCAGCGCCCGGCCAGCAATGGCAGCGGCCAGAAATTGCAGCAGGGGCAGTTTGACTACACCGGCGGTAATAGTCAGCAGCTTGAACGGTACGGGCGTAACGGCAGCAGTAAAAATGACCCAGAAGGCATTATCATTGAGATAGCACGCAGCCTTGGGGAAAGCTTCCGTAAAACCCAGAATCCCGATCAGCCATTGGCCGACCGATTCATACAGGAAATAGCCGATAAAATAACCGAACAATCCCCCCGCCACTGATGCGATGGTGGTAATCGCGGCAAAGCGCAGGGCCTTTTTCGGCTCTGCCAGACACATAAGCCCCAGCAAAGGGTGTGGCGGAATCGGGAAAAAGCTCGATTCGGCAAAGGCAAAGAGGGCAAGCCACCATTGCGCCCGCGGATCTGATGCCTTGTCCATGGTCCAGTCATATAATCGGCGCAGCATGGCAAAAGTCCCTGAATGATGCGGTATAGAGCGGTATAGTGCGGTTGCCGTGTGATCTTCCTGCGCCTCTAGGCGAGGACAAGAACGCTGGCAATAGGATAAAAATTAACCTATTTGGCACTTTTATATTGACATTAGGGTGATATTCTGGCACATAACCAGAACACCGCAATTGAGTGATCCGGATCAGGCCACTGCTTCTGCACAGGCCCGTCCGCTCTGGTTTTTCTTTCCGTTACAGGAACCTGCCTGATGCCCAAGCCCAAAGGCCGGAACGCGCCTGCCCGTGCTTCATCCCCTCTGGAACAAGGCCACTTGAAGCAGGGCCGTCCGAAACAGAAACCGGCCCGACCTGCCCCGTCTGCGATCGTCCGCACTCACTGGCGGACACATTTCCTGCAGGAACTGGCGGTAACATCCAATGTCAGCGCGTCTGCCGCACTGGCCGGTGTTTCTGCCAGCCGGGCCTATAAGGCGCGGCGAGAGAATCCCGAATTTGCTGCCCGCTGGCGGGCCGCCCTGCATGAAGGATATGAGCATCTGGAAATGGAAGTTCTGGCATATCTGCGCGGGACTCAGCCAGAGCGCAAGATTGATGTCGCCAATGCCATTCGCCTGCTGGCAGCCCACCGCGAAACCGTGGCCCGCCAGCGCGCGCTGGAAGAGGATGGCGATGAACAGGCCGTGCTGGATTCGATTGATGCCATGATTGACCAGATGCGCCAGCGCAAACTGGCTGCTCCGGCCGGTCATCCGGATAAAATCCATGGCCGGTAACGCTTCTGGCAACCTGCCCGGCAACACGCCAAAAAACGCCCATCGCCGCGCCTGGCTGGAGGATCTCCCGCCTGTCCTTCGTCGTCAGACCTTGCAATCGCTCAGTGCCCGGCAGCGTCGCTCCCTGCGCTATCACTGGCGGCTTTGGGCACATGAAGGCCAGATCCCCCCTGATGAGGACTGGACATGCTGGCTGATTCTGGCCGGACGCGGCTTTGGCAAGACCCGCGCCGGGGCGGAATGGGTCCGCTCTATCGCAGAAACCACACCAGCAGCGCGGATTGCCCTTGTCGGATCATCTCTGGCCGAAGCACGGCGGGTCATGGTAGAAAGCGATAGCGGTCTGCTGGCGATTGCTCCACCCCGTCGTCGCCCGAAATACGAGCCTTCCCGCCGCTTGCTGGTCTGGCCCAATGGCGCCGAAGCGCAGCTCTATTCTGCAGCGGAACCCGAAAGCCTGCGCGGCCCGCAACATAGTCACGCCTGGGGCGATGAAATCGCCAAATGGGATAATAGCGGCAACCGGGCGATGGCAAGCTGGGATAATCTGCAACTGGGCCTGCGTCTGGGGCTGCTGCCCCAAATCACCGTGACCACCACACCGCGCGCTGTGCCCCTGCTGCGCCGGATCATGGATCAGGACAAGAATAGTCCCGGCCTTGCCGTAACCCGCGGCAGGACAGAAGCCAATCGCAACAATCTGCCTTCTGCCTTCTTGCGGGCTGTCCGGCACGAATTTGCAGGCACCATGCTGGAGAGACAGGAACTGGATGGCGAAATGCTGGAGGATATTGAGGGTGCATTGTGGAACCGGGCACTGCTTGAAAAATGCCGCATTCCTGCCGGTGAAGCAGGGAGCACAAACCATATGCAGCGCGTGGTGATTGGCGTTGACCCGCCAGCCTCGGATCATGGAGATGCCTGCGGAATTGTGGTGGCCGGGCTGGACAATGCCGGCAGAGGCGTGGTTTTGGCGGATTGCTCGGTTGCAGGCGCCAGTCCTGAGCAATGGGCCAGCGCGGTTGCACAGGCATCAGGGCATTGGCAGGCAGATCGTATCATCGCCGAAGCCAATCAGGGCGGCGCCATGGTCGGCAGCGTCCTGCGTGCTGCCAGCCAGACATTGCCCCTGCGTCTGGTTCATGCCCGCCGGTCCAAGACAGCACGGGCCGAGCCGGTTGCCGCATTATATGAGACAGGGCGGGTTTCCCATGCCGGACAATTCGCGGCTCTGGAAGATCAGCTTTGCGGAATGATGGCAGGCGGAACCTATCAGGGGCCGGGCCGCAGTCCTGACCGGGCAGATGCTCTGGTCTGGGCCTTGCACGAATTGCTGTTGGGCCACTGCGCCCCGCCGCGCATCATACAGATATAATTGATCTCTGAAAATCGTTCCAATCCGGACCGGATCGGACAACAAGGGAAATTCGCCAATGTCTTTCTTGTCCAGCATTGCCTCCGCCTTCAAGGGGGCAGAAGATACACGTGTGCCACTGGCACGCGGGTTTATTTCTCCATGGGCTGCGGCCATGGATTATCAGGGTCAGCCACCTTTTGATTACACCCGCTCTGTCAGGCAGGGGTTTATGGAAAATCCTGTCGCGCAGCGTGCCGTCCGGATCGTGGCCGAAGGAGTTGGCAGTGCTCCGTTCACACCTGCTGACACTCCGCTTGCTGCTCTGGTTCAGGCCAGTTCGGCAGGGCAGAAACTGGTCGAGACTCTTGCCGCCTATATGCTGCTTCATGGCAATGGCTATGTGCAATTGCTCAAGGATAGCAGCGGAAATCCGGTCGAGCTATTCGCTCTCAGGCCAGAAAGAGTCAGCGTGGTGGCAGGCGATGATGGCTGGCCACATGCCTATCAATACCGGCTGGCAAACCAGACCATAACCATTCCGGTGGAAGATGAAGCGGGCTGGCCCAATATTATCCACCTCAGAAGCTTTCACCCCGGCGATGATGATTATGGGGCAGGAGCCCTGGGTGCGGCAGAGCAGGCCATTGCGATCCACAATGCTGCCAGTCGCTGGAACCGCGCCTTGCTGGAAAATGCCGCGCGGCCATCTGGCGCACTGGTCTATGATGGCGGAGATGGCACCTCCCTGACAGCCGATCAGTTTGAGCGGTTGAAAGATGAACTCACCCATGCCTATTCGGGCCATGGCAATGCGGGTCGACCGATGGTGCTGGAAGGCGGGCTGAGCTGGCAAAGCATGGCCCTCTCTCCGGCGGATATGGATTTTGCCACGCTCAAGGCGGCTGCTTCACGTGATATTGCGCTGGCCTTTGGTGTTCCGCCCATGCTGCTGGGGCTGCCCGGTGACAATACCTACGCCAATTACCGGGAGGCCAGCCGGGCCTTGTGGCGGCTGACACTATTGCCGCTGGCCGGCAAGATATTCTCCGGCCTGTCCGAAGGGCTTTCTCCGTGGTTTTCCGGTCCGCCTCTGGCGGTTGATCTGGACCGTGTCCCCGCCCTGTCAGAAGACCGTGAGCGCCTGTGGGCGCAGGTCAATGCCGCAGGTTTTCTCAGTGATAGCGAAAAGCGCGATCTGCTGGGGATTGGCAGGGACACAAAGACTTCAGCCAGAAAAATCAATGGAACAAATAATGAACAATAACGATATGCTGGCCCATCTGATGGCGCAGGCCAGCGGCGAAGGCAGCGATCTGGTGACATTGCGGGCTATCGTCGAGGAGGCAAGCGAGGTCGGCGCGCACAGGGCGCTGCACAGTCTTGGTCTTGGCGATGACAGTGCACAGGGCGATATTGATGAATTGCGCGAATTGCTGGGTGCCTGGCGCGATGCCAAGGCCAGCGCATGGAAAGCACTGGTAAACTGGGCGGTGCGCGGTCTGCTCGCCCTGTTGCTGATCGGCATTGCGGTGCGGATCGGCGCGGCGGAGTTACTGCAATGAACGCGCATGTCCTTTCGTCTCCGTTACGCTTTGCGGGATATGCGGCCCTGTTCCACCAGCCGGACGGAGCGCAGGATATCATTCTCCCCGGAGCTTTTCTTGGCAGTCTGGCGGAACGGACAGGGCCATTGCCACTGTTCTGGCAGCACCGGCCTGAAATGTGCATCGGCTCGGTTGAACGGGTGTGCGAGGATAATCGCGGCCTGCAGGTCATTGCCCGGATTGATAATCCGCGGGGCCGTGCTGCCAGCCTCCTGCGCAGCCATACAGCAACCGGCCTCAGCTTTGGCTATCGCGCCCGCGCATTTCGTCATCAAAAACAGCACCGCCTGCTGGAGATGATCGACATATTCGAAATCAGCCTGGTGACACATCCCCTGCAGCCTGCGGCGCGGGTGCATCTGGTTGCCTGAAGCCAGCTCTAATCCGTTTCGCTGCAATTTGTGCAGCGCGTGCAATCCATCAGCAAGAAAGGTCCAATACCCCTATGGATAATGCTCTTCCCCTGCCATCCTCTTCCTATGATGCGACTCCTGCAGATCCTGCACTGGAGGCCAGTTTTGATCTTGTCACCCGTCAGGACAAGGCTGAAGCTGCTATCACTACCTTGCGCGGTGATGTGGATGAAATCCGCACCAGGCTGGATCGTGTCAGCCGCGCGGCACAGCGGCCCGCTCTGGACGGGCCCGCTCTGGACGGGGGTGCTTCTGGCCCGCAAACAAAGGGCTTTGTCGATTCCTATCTGCGCCGCGGGTCCACCGCAGAAATCAAGTCCATCAGCGGCACGGTGCCGACAGAAGGCGGCTATGCCGTTCCCCGTGAAATTGATGCACTGATCGCCCGCCAGTTGACAGAGGCCAGTCCTATCCGCTCCATCGCGCAGGTGGTGCAAACCGGCAGTGCCGGATATCGCAAGCTGGTGACAACCGGAGGCACGAGTTCGGGCTGGGTCAGCGAAACGGCCACACGGCCTGAAACCGATACTCCGTCATTTGCCGAAATCGCCCCTCCAACAGGTGAACTCTATGCCAATCCGGCCGCCAGCCAGACCATGCTGGATGATGCCGGCTTCGATCTGGAAGGCTGGCTGGCGCATGAAATTGCCAGCGAGTTCGCCCGTGCCGAAGGGGCTGCCTTTATCCATGGGTCAGGCATCGACCAGCCGGCAGGGTTTCTTGCGGCCAATACCAGCATGGCGACAGATGCCACACGCAGCTTTGGCAGTCTGCAATATATCGGCACAGGTGATGCTGCCGGTTTTGGTACCCAGCCGGAAAGCTGCCTGATTGATCTGGTTCACACGATGAAAGCAGGACACAGGCAGGGGGCAAGCTGGGTTATGAACTCGGCCACGCTGGCGCAGGTGCGCAAGCTCAAGACGGCAGACGGGGCTTTCCTCTGGCAGCCCGGACTGGTGGAAGGGCAGCCCGACAGACTGCTGGGCTATCCCGTGATCGAGGCAGAAGACATGCCCGATATTGCGGCAGATGCATTTCCGGTTGCGTTTGGCAATTTCCGTAATGGCTATCTGATTGCCGAGCGCAGCGCAACGCAGATCCTGCGCGATCCCTTCACCAACAAACCGTTTGTGCATTTCTATGCCACGCGGCGCATTGGCGGGCAGGTGCTGGATTCCGACGCTATCAAATTGCTGAAGATCGAGGCCTGATCTGCAACTTCCGGCGCGACACCCCTTCGCGCCGGTTCATGCTCTGCTGCTGCATGATTTTCCTGCAGCAGCAGAGTCTGCATCTGCCCAATATATCCGGAGATCAGAATGAGGCGGACACTCATCGCCCCCGCGCCGCTGGATCTGGCGGCCCTGAATGCACTCAAAAGCTGGCTGTCCATCACCACCGCGCATGAGGATAGCACGCTGACACGCTTGCTTCACAGTGCACTGGAAAGTTTTGAAGCTATCACCGGCTCACTGGCTCTTGCCGGAGAGTGCGAGGAAATCCTGAATGCGGACACATGCTGGCAATCCCTTTCGACCCGGCCTGTCCATGCCATTATCGGGGTTGAGGCCATTCCGGCTGAAGGA
Organism: Sphingomonadaceae bacterium; assembly: GCA_047975785.1. Taxonomy (GTDB): domain Bacteria; phylum Pseudomonadota; class Alphaproteobacteria; order Sphingomonadales; family Sphingomonadaceae; genus JACXVD01. The sequence goes on from JBKEEC010000342.1 coordinate 6,876, forward strand.
TCGCGTCTGGCCCTGCCGGTCGATGCCTATGAATATGATCTTGGCGCAGACGGGAGCGGTCATGTCCGCTTGCGAAGGCAAGGTCATGCCGGACGTATTGCGGTGCGTTACAGCGCGGGACTTGCTCCTGACTGGGCTGCCCTTGCAGACAGTATCCGCCATGGCTTGATCCGGCTGGCGGCACATCACTACCGCGAACGGGACTCGAAAACCGGCAGCGCGCCTCCTGCTTCCGTTACGGCTCTGTGGTCACCATGGCGAAGGCTGAGGCTGGCATGAGCGGGCTGCTTTCATCCGGCACAATCCATGCCTCTGCGCTGGGTCTGGCTGCCCGTCTGACCCGGACAGCCAGCTTGCTGGCCAGAGCAAACAGACGCCGTGCCTTGCGCAAGGACAATGGCTGGCGGTCTGCCCGCCTGTTGTGGCCGCGTTTCACCCAGACATCACACACCGGGGATTGAGTTTATGGAAACAAGATTGCGCTCTGCCCTGATCCAGTGGCTGCGCACCGACCCTGCCCTGCAACCCCTGATCAATACGGTGGAGGAAGAAAGCCCGCTTTCTGCCAGCCCCCCATGGCTGGGTATTGTCGCCAGTGCCTCTGCTGACTGGAGCACGAAAGACCGGGCGGGCCGCGAAGTGAGACTTGCACTGGAGCTTGTGACCCGCGGGGATGATCCGGCCAGTGATGCCATCGCGGTTTCCCTGATTGAAAACCGCATCAGCACGTTTGCGCGGGTGCAGAACGGATTTGATGTGATGGCCCCGCGTTTTTTGCGCGCCCGCAGCGAGCGGCGGGACAATGCCATGCGCGCTTTTCTGCTCGAATATCGTTTTCGTCTTTTTATCCAGCCATAAGGAATAAAATCCATGAGCGCACAAAACGGCTCTGCTTTCCTGCTCAAGATATCCGATAATAATATCCCGCCCGTGTTCCAGACAGTTGCGGGCCTGCGCACCACGCAAATGTCGGTGAACGGGGATGCGGTAATTGTCACCCACAAACAAAGCGGCGGCTGGCGTGAATTGCTGTCCGGCGCGGGAACGCGGTCAGTCTCGGTCAGTGCGGCAGGAATATTCCTGGGCAGCACGGCAGAGGCCACCATTCGCGCCCATGCTCTGGCAGGCACGCTTGATTCCTACGAACTGAGCTTTGAAGATGGCGATAAACTTCAGGGTCAGTTTCTGGTCCAGCGGCTTGATTATGCCGGCGATTTCAATGGAGAGCGCAATTATACCCTGCAGCTTGAAAGCAGCGGGCCGGTGGTGCCGGCATGAGCCGCCCCGCCAATCCGCTTCGTGGAGAAGCCAGTATTCCGGTCAATGGCCGCGAATATCTGCTGCGGCCCAGTTTTTTGGCATTGATTGCGGCTGAAGAAGAGCTTGGTCCGCTTTTCGCTCTGGTAGAACGCGCAGCAGACGGGCGCCTTTCCCTGGCGGATATTACCGGCCTGTTCTGGCACTGTCTGGAAGACAACACCGCTCTTGACCGGGAACAGTTTTCTGATGCCATTGTCCGGCTGGGTCTGGCCCGTTCCGCGCCCCCCTTGCGGATATTGCTCGGCCAGATCCTGCAAGGTCAGGTGTGAGCGAAACCCGCCGGTTTTCCTCTCAGGCCGTGCGGCTTTGCAGCCTTGCCTCCCGGTTGCCGGGCTGGTCGCCCGATACCTTCTGGAGTGCCACGCCGGCAGATCTGGCCATGGCGCTGGGTCCGCCGGATCATGCCTCTGCGCCTTCGCCGCCGTGCAGGCAGGAAATTTTGCAAATGATGGAGCGTGACCCTGATGGATAACGAGATGGAAGAACTGCTGGTGGAAGTGCGCGCGGTGACAGCAGGCTTTGATGCCGACATGGTGCGTATGCGCAGCAGTGTCGATCATAATCTGGCCGATGGCTTTGCCCGTGCAGGAACTGTGCTTGAACGCGGCCTGCTCTCCGCAATCGAGCGCGGCAGTCTTGGCTTTGATGATCTGAAGCGCATTGCCTTCAGCGCCATTGACCAGATTGCGATGCAGGCCCTGCGTGCAGGGATTGGCAGCCTGGGCGGGGCAGGGCCGGATAACGGAATTGTGGGCACACTTGGCACCCTTATCGGCACGGCGCTGGGTCTGCCGGGCCGTGCAAGTGGCGGGCCGGTCTCTCCTGGTCGTGGCTATCTGGTGGGGGAGCGCGGACCTGAAGTGTTCGTGCCCACCAGCGCAGGCCGGGTGGAGGCCGGTCCGGGCACAGCTTCTGGCAGGCAGGTGAATGTCTCCATCGCGCTGGCTGCTCCGCGCGGCACTGCAGCGCCTGTCGCCCTGCAGCGATCCGGACGCCAGATCGCCAGCGCCATCCGGCAATCCCTTCGTGAGTTTTAAGGATAACTGCCATGTCATTCTGGCTTGCCTCGCACCGGAGCGTGCAGCACCACAGCGCAATCCAGCGGTTTGATCCGCGTTTCTGGACCATCAATTTCCCGCGCCCGATGATGGCATCGCTTGTCACGACCGGGCCGGACAGCCTGCGAATGGACTGTGAGTTCCACCATGCCAGTGCGCTTGCCGGACTGATCTGGGAGAGCAAGGACAGGCTCGACCATCCGCTATTGGCCTATGCCACCAATCGCGATTATACGCGGGGCACGCTTTCCTTTCGCTGGCGTTCATCGGGCATTATCCCGCTGGATGAGGCAAACGGTCCGACACTGACTATCGAAGGGCGTGATGCCGCCGGCCAGCCCAGAGTCTGGTATATCCGGCTGTGGAACTACGCCGATGGTTTACCCGAAGATGCGCGGATCACTCTTGCTTTCAGCGCCCTGGAAAGCGGGTTCTCCCTGCCCGGAGAGCCTGTCTGGCCCGGCGATATAGACCGGATGTTCATTTCCCTTGTTCCGCCAGCTTATGACTCTGGCAGCACAGCCCCTTTGCCAGAGCGCGCCGATGGCCGGGTGGAACTGTCGGATATACGATATGACGGCGAAGGGGCGATACTCGACATCGGCGATGTCATGCTCCCGCCTCATGGGGAGCAGATTGCCACCGCCTATGATGACAGCTTCAACCAGACCCCCGCCCGGCTGATACGCAATGCGCGTGGCCTCGGTTATCGGGGGAGGATTTTGCATTATGCCGGAATGAGCCACTATCCGCGGCTGGAACGGGACGGGCAGGGGCAGTTTCCAGTTGACCAGTCCGCTACTCTTTGCACCCCGGCAGAGAAGTGGCACGCCAGCTTTTTCGCGCAATGTGCCGCTTCTGGCTATGAGGTGATCACCTCCCTGTCCTATGAATTGCTGGCAGAACACTGCCCCGATGACTGGCAGCAATACGCTGCAGATGGCAGCCCGGCGCGCACGGGCTGGACACCGCCTTCTGCCCTGCTCAGTCCGGCAAACCCTGCGCCCATGGCATGGCTGCAAGCGATTGCCATGCAATTCACTTCATTGATGGAGGATGCGGGTCTTCCGGTCCTGTTCCAGATTGGCGAACCATGGTGGTGGGTAAATGGAAATGGCGGAATATGCCTTTATGATGCGGCGGCACAGGCTCTGTTCAGCGGAACGGCACCCGTTATCACCAATATGCGGGCATCGCTCTCCCCGCCGCAGATTGCCGTGCTTGAACAGGCCGGAAACGTGCTGGCGCAATCCACTGCGGATCTGTCCGCTGCAGTGCGGTCGGCAGCGACAGGGCCGGCAGAGATTTTGCTACTGGCCTTTACGCCCACAATCCTTGCGCCGGACATGCCCGAACTCCACCGGGCCAACCTGCCTGCCGGCTGGTCATTTCCCGCTTTCGACCGCCTCCAGCTTGAAGATTATGACTGGCTGACTGCCGGAGCTGATTCCACGCGCCTTGCTGCGCTGGATGCTGTCAATGCGAAGCTCTCCTATCCGCCGGACAGGCAGGATTATCTGGCAGGTTTCGTCCTGCTGCCAGAGGATGCCGATCAGTCTTGGCGGCGCATTGATTCTGCCCTTGATGAAGCAGCTTCGCGCGGAATTTCACAGCGTTTTATCTGGGCCATGCCGCAAATATCCCGCGACGGCTATACGCGCCTGCCCTCTTTCACGGAGCAACCCATGCAGGCCTTTGATGACATTTCCTATCCCCTTGCTCTGGGCCGGGATGTTTCCGTCAGCCCTGAATTTGTCACATCTGTTGCGGTAACGGCATCCGGGCATGAGCGGCGCAGCACACTGTGGAGTGATGCCCGCCTGCATTACGATATCGGACCGGGGGTGCGATCTGAAACAGAGCTGGGAATATTGCTGGCCTTTTACCGGGCGCGGCGCGGTGCGGCGCGCGGTTTTCGCCTGACAGACCCGTTTGATCATTCCTCAAACGGCATGACCGGCGCGCCAACGCCTCTTGACCAGCAGATTGGTGTTGGCGACGGGCTGAAATCCCGCTTCCCTCTGGTAAAACACTATGGCGAAGGTGCGGAGCCGCAGATCCGCCATATCACCCGCCCCCACCCGGAAAGTGTGCAGATCAGTGTGGATGGTGTGACTAATGCCGGATGGTCGCTGGCAGATGGCGGCATGGTGACATTTGCCCAGGCTCCTGCACAAGGCGCTATTATCCGGGCAGGCTTCCTGTTTGATGTTCCGGTGCGTTTTGCCGAAGATCGCCTCAACATCTCCGCCGCGGCCTTTACCGCCGGTGAGGCGCCTTCTGTTCCGGTCATAGAAATCCGCGAGGCAGTATGAGCCGGGTCTATTTTCGTGAAGAACTGGAAGCCAATGCCCATTTCTGGCGAGTTATGCGACGCGACGGCGTAACACTGGGCTTTACCACACATGACCGGGATTTGTGGTTTGATGGCATCTGGCATCGCTGTGCACCGGGCATGACGCCATCATCCATCAGCCTGTCCGGCGAACTGGAAGATGAATCCGGCGATATTTCCGGTGTGCTCAGCCATGACAGTATCACCCATAATGACCTCGCCAGTGGCCGCTATGATGGTGCGCAGATGTCCCTTGGCCTGGTGAACTGGGAAACCTGTGAGCATACGATTATTTTCAGCGGGTTTATTCGCGCAGTTTCGGTAAGTGACGGCCTGTTTTCTGCAGAAATCGAATCTCTGAAGGCCTTGCTGGAGCATGAGCCTGTTCCGCATACCAGTCCGGGATGCCGGGCAGATTTTTGTGGCAAGGGCTGCGGTCTTTCTGAGGCGCGTTTTACCCGTGATGCGCTGGTTACGGATTATGATCAGGATGCGGCATCGGTCCGGGTGGAGCTTGCTGCACCGGAGGATTACATTGGCGGCAAACTGCGCTGGGTTGACGGGCACAATACCGGGCTGACCAGCACGGTGCTTGATGTGTTGAACGATGCCCTGGTCCTTGATGCGCCTTTGCCGGTTGATCTTGAGGCGGGGATGCGCGTTACGCTGTGCGAAGGGTGCGATCATACACTGGCAAGCTGCGTGTCGCGCTTTGACAATGGAGTGAACTTTCGCGGGGAACCCCATCTGCCCGGCAATGATTTGCTGGCACGGTATCCGGTGTCCCGTTCATGACAGGCAGTAAAGAGAAATCAGGGAGTAAAGAGAAATCAGGGGGTCAAGAGAAATACGCGGCCGGAAATAATCCCGGTGATGCCATTGCCCGATCCGCCCTTGCCGCAACCGGCGCACATTTTCTTCTCCATGGCAGGGATGCCGGAACCGGACTGGACTGTATCGGGCTGGTTTGTCACGCGCTGCGCGGAGCAGGTATTTCCTGCTCTGTTCCGTTCTCCTACCAGCTTCGCAATACGACCATAAAACCCTTCATCACTCTGGCCGGACAGGCCGGTCTGGTCGAGGTAAAAGACGCAGCGCAGGCAGGAGATATTCTGGCAGTTCGTTGCGGGCCAGCCCAGTTTCATGCGCTGGTTGCGCTTGGTCCGCAGCAGGGCGCGCAGCAGGCAGGCAGCAGTTTTGCCCATGCGGATGCGGGGCTGGGCCGGGTCGTGACCATGCCGGGGCCATTGCCCTGGCCGGTGATACGCCACTGGCGCTTTGTATCTCTTACCTGACTCTCTTACCTGACAGGGAATACGTAACATATGGCTTCTATTGTATTATCTGCGGTCGGCACTGCACTTGGCGGGCCAATCGGCGGAGCAATTGGCGCACTGGCAGGCCGTCAGATTGATAGCGCCATTTTCTCATCCGGCAGCAGGGATGGGCCGCGGATCAAGGATCTGTCGATTACCACTTCCAGTTACGGCACTCCGGTTGCGCGACATTTCGGGCAGGTCCGCACAGCAGGCACGCTGATATGGGCCACAGACCTGGTGGAGCATGGCGAAACATCCGGAGGCAAGGGAAAACCGAAAACCACCCACTATAGCTATTCCATGTCATTTGCTGTTGCGCTGTCCAGCCGGCCTGTTGCCCGGATCGGGCGCATATGGGCCGATGGAAACCTGCTGCGCGGAGCAGCCGGAGATCTCAAATCTCCCGGTATCTTGCGCTTTTATTCAGGTTTTGATGACCAATGGCCCGATCCATTGCTGGCCGCCGCTCTTGGCTCGCAATGTCCGGCCTTTCGCGGCATGGCCTATGCCGTGTTTGAAAATCTGTCTCTGGCAGATTTCGGCAACCGGCTCCCGGCTCTTACTTTTGAGCTGTTCGCGGATGAACCGGCTGATCCTGCCAGTCAGGATCTGACTCTCGGACAATTGCTGGAGCCAGTGACAGAAAAAACAGAAGGGCAGAGCGTCATACTGGAGGGTGTGTCCGGCTATAGTCATGAAAATGGCCCGCTGCGCCCCCTGCTGGCCGGATTGCAGGCCACATTCCCTTTTTCCTGCCATATTCGCCAAAACACCCTGCATTTTCTGCCGCACGATGCGTCAGATGTGGAGATTATTGATCTTCCCCCGCCTGCTGCCGGATGGGAAGAAGGAAGTTTTGGCGCGATCGAGGGGAGCGAGCGTCAGCGCAGGACTGATGAGCGGCGGATTCCCCGTGCCATCCGGTATTATGACCCGCAGCGAGATTATCAGCCCGGTGTGCAATATGCTGCCGGAGCATCGGGCATCAGCCCGGCGCGGATGATCGAGTTCCCCGCGACCATGCAGGCAGAAGCCGCTCGCAAGCTGATCGACAGGGCTGCCCGCACCCTTCCTTCAGCCTGCGAAACCCTGCACTGGCGGATGGCGGAACTGGACCCTGCGATTGTTCCGGGCACAATTGTACGCGCGCCCGGTCATGCCGGACTATGGCAGGTGGCACGATGGGACTGGCGTGAAAAAGGGATTGAGCTGAAACTGAAACGCATCACCGCACCTGGCAAGGCCAATCTGGCCGCAGATCCGGGCATGGCGGCGCAAGCATCGGATATACACAACGCCGGCACGGTGCTCCATGTGTTTGAACTGCCGTGGGATGGTGCGGGCAGCCCGGATGATATCCGGCTTTACGCAGCTTCGGGTGGCAATGGCACAAACTGGCATGGTGCGGCTCTCTATGCCATTCGGGATAATGTGCTGCTGCCAACAGGAACATATGTGCAGCATCCGGCGCGTACAGGCAGGAGTCTGACAGCACTGCCTCCTTCACACGCCATGCGGTTTGAGGCGGAGGCGCAGATCACTCTTCGCCTGCACAACCCTGCCCTGCAATTTTCTCCGACAGATATGGCGGGCATCGCCATGGGACATAATCGCCTTCTGGTCGGTGAGGAAATTATCCAGTTTGCCACACCGGAAAATCTTGGGGAGGGTGTGTGGCGACTTTCAGGCCTGCTGCGCGGACGCGGTGGCACTGAACATCATGCCATGGCGGGCCATATTGCGGATGCGCCTGTTGTCATGCTGGATGAGGCCCTGACCCAGATTGATCCGGCACTGGCCAAGCCATTTGAAACGACACAGATTGGCGCCATTGGCCGCGGTGATGATGCGCCGGTGTCCAGCTCCATTCACAATCATGGCGCCAGTATCCGGCCTCTGCCGCCCGTTCACCCCCGTATCCTCTTCACCCCTGCGGGAGATTGCCTTTTCAGATGGACGCGGCGCGCACGGGGGCAGTGGCACTGGGCAGACAATGTCGATTCGGCTCTGGTCGAACAGGCGGAGCGTTACCAGATCGGGCTTGGGCCGGTTGATGCTCCGCTTCAAATTCGGGAAGTGTCAGAACCGGAGCTACAGATTGACGCAGCCAGTTATGCGGCAATTGCACAGACATATGCAGGCCACCTCTTCTGGGTGCGTCAGGTCGGGAGTCATGCTGTCTCGCTCCCCGTTCTCCTGCACCAGATATAATATACCCGTCAGACAATCAGACATTAAGACAAGACAAGAGGAGCATTCATGCCCGATCCCATTACATACTCCGCCATAGCTCCGCGACACGGCCTGCCCCTGCTGTTTGCAGGTCAGGCGCAAAAGGAATTTACTGTCAATCAGGCACTGGGCCAGATTGATCTCCTGCTTCATCCGCATGTGCAGGGCGAATCAGCAACACCCCCTGCCTCCCCTGCTGACGAGGAATGCTGGCTGGTGGCCAGTGGCGCCGCAGGCTCTTGGGCAGACAGGGACGGATCTATTGCCTGCTGGCGTGACCAGGGCTGGATCTTTGCTGCCCCCGTTCCGGGGATGCACGTCTATGATACGCAGGCCGGGCAGTTCGCCTGGTACCATGCCGGCGGCTGGAGCCGGGCGATTGCGCCTGCTGCTCCCGTTCAGGGAAGTGTTGTAGACAGTGAATTGCGCGTGGCATTTGGCGATCTTGTAGACCAATTGATGAATTGCGGGATTCTGTCCTGATACGGTCAGACCGATGGTAGAATCGGACCGGCAATCAGGATCTTCACCAAGTATTTAATGGTCATGCACCCCAAATTTACGGCAGTTTTGCGCTATAAAAGTCGCGATTGCTGCATTCTTGCAACAGTTTTGGCAAATAGATTGCTTGCTTCGCCACGATTGAAAAGTTAGGAAGAAGTCCTCTCGGTGGCAAAATTTCGCTAAAAGGGGAAATTAAGAATGCGGAAATTCGTGATAGGTGTTGCGATGGCCTCAACGGCGCTCGCCACTCCTGCTCTTGCCCGCGACAACCAATGGTATGTCGGGGTAGATGGCGGTGTGATGATCGTTGAAGACATCGATATCGACATTTCGAACGGTACGGACACCGCTGGTGCTGATACCGATACAGGCTATGATTTTGGCGGCGTAGTCGGCTATGATTTTGGTCCCGTCCGGATTGAAACAGAAGCCAGCTATCGTAGTGCTAATATTGACTCGCTTGATGCCGGGCCGTCAGGTCTTGCAGTTGACAATACGGGCGGATTGGTTTCCTCAGCGAACAATCTGGCTGCCTCGGGCGATGTCAGCGCGCTGAGCTTCATGCTCAACGCTCTTGCCGATTTCGGTGATGATGACGGTATCCAGGGCTTTGTTGGCGCCGGTGCCGGTGTTGCCCGTGTATCCATTGACGGAACTGTCAATGGTGGCACTGCTCCTGCTTTTGACGATTCCGACACAGGTTTCGCCTGGCAGGCTCTTGCTGGTGTTCGCGCACCGATTAGCAAGAATTGGGATGCCGGCCTGAAATATCGCTATTTCAATGGCCCGAATATGGGCATTGTGGATTCGCTTGGCCGTGACATGGAGTTTGATTACACATCGCACTCCATTCTTGGCTCGCTGATCTACAACTTCGGTGGTGAAGAGCCTGCTCCTCCGCCGCGTCCGGTTCTGCCGCCGCCGCCTCCACCGCCACCGCCACCGCCACCACCGCCGCCGGTTGTTCAGTGTAACCAGGGCCCGTATATCGTCTTCTTTGACTTCGATAAATCGGACATCACACCTGAAGCCGCTACGGTTCTGGACAATGCTGTTTCGGCTTACCGGAATTGCGCCAATGTTCCGGTCATGCTGGCTGGCTATACTGACCGCTCCGGCACAGTTCAGTATAACCTTGGCCTGGCCGCACGTCGTAACGCATCGGTTCGTGAATATATCACTGGCCGCGGTGTGCCTGATGGTGCGATCAGCAGCGAAGCCTTCGGTGAAGCGAACCCACGTGTTCCTACCGCTGACGGCGTTCGTGAACCTCAGAACCGTCGTGTGGAAATCACATACGGTCCGGGTTCGGGCATGTAATCGCATCAACTGCGAATTTTATGAAAGGGGCCGGAGCGATCCGGCCCCTTTTTTGTGTCTCTTTATGAAGATACACTCCTTCTTTTTTGCGCCTTCCATTGCCGGGAAAAACATGCTTTCAGCACAGGCATGATTTCATCGCGAAAAGATATTTCGATCATTGCCCTTGGGGACAAGGTGCCTCAGATCCACCCCAGCGCCTTTATCGCACCAGGATGCCGGATTATTGGCGATGTCAGGATCGGGCCGGAATCCAGCATCTGGTATAATTGTGTCATTCGCGGTGATGTGAACCACATAATCATTGGCGCGCGCAGCAATATCCAGGACGGGACAACCATACATTGCGATTCGCCGGATGCGCGTTATCCGCAGGGCTGCCCCACAATAATTGGTGATGACGTGCTGGTGGGCCACATGGTCATGCTTCATGGCTGCACGCTGGAAGATCGCGCCTTTGTTGGCCTCTCCACCACAGTTATGAATGGCTGCGTGATAGAAGGAGACGGTATGCTCGCGGCTGGCGGTTTGCTGACACCAGGCAAACGCATCCCCTCACGCCAGCTCTGGGCAGGAAGCCCGGCAAAATATGTGCGGGATCTGACCGATGCGGCCCTTGCCGAAATGCAGGAAGGTGTTGCACATTACGTTGAAAATGGACGGGCACACAAGGCGGCACTTGATGGCCCGCCCGCGTCCTGACCTGATCCCGGCGGAAAATATCCGTGCTCTCATTGACGGGAAGGGGCGGCTTGCCTTGCGGGTTACACCAGGGGCGAAAACCGAGAGTCTGGAAATCAGGGACAATGTCGTGCTGGTCAAGGTCCGCGCCCGGCCACAGGATGGCGCTGCCAATGATGCTGTTATTTCCCTGCTGGCAAAGGCGCTTGGCGTTGCGCCTTCCCGACTGGATCTTGTTCGCGGTGCAACGGGCCGCGACAAACAGGTGCAATTGCTATAGCATCGCGAGAAAAGGTTGAATCATCCGCGATGCTATAATTTCTTGTTTTCGCTTTTCTTTTGCGGAAGCGAAGCTGACCACAGGTCAATAACCGACGCCCACTTTTTCGCGAAAAGCTTTATAGGCGCTGTCTGCATTCAGGGGTAAAGCAGGCTGCTGCTCCAGCTCTGGCCATCAGGCAAACGGGAAAACCGCCTTCTGTCGTGCAGGCGGAAATCCCGGCTTACCCAGAACTCGATAGCATCCGGTATGAGCCGATAGCCCTTCCACTGTGGTGGCCGCGGGATTTGCACGCCGTCCGGAAAATCACCTTCCAGTTTTTCGACACGCTCCAGATAGGTTGCCCTGTCCGCCAGCGGGCTGGACTGATCCGAAGCGGCTGATCCAATCTGTGACACGCGCGGTCGTGAGTGAAAATAATCATCCACCATCTGATCGCTGACTTCTTCCAGCCGGCCTTCTATCCGGATTTGCCGGCGCAGGCTTTTCCAGTGGAACAACAGCGCCGCTTGAGGGTTGGCAGCAATGTCGCGCCCTTTTCTGCTATGTGAATTGGTGTAAAACACAAAGCCATCAGTTCCATGGCCTTTTAACAGAACCATGCGCAGCGAGGGCCTGCCTTCAGGCGTTGCGGTGGCCAGGGCCATGGCGTTAGGGTCATTGGGTTCCGCTTCAACTGCTTCGGCCATCCACGCATCGAACAGGGTGAACGGGTCCGTATCAGGAATAACGCTATGCGAATCCGCAAGGGAGAAATGATTGCTGCTCATGACATGGCTCTATATAAACTCTGGCACGGACAGGAAACTGGGTTCTTGCGCAAAAGGTTCGCACCACCTAGCTAGAATCCATGGCAGATCCGTATTCAACACTTGGTGTATCGCGCACCGCCAGCGAAGCAGATATCAAAAGTGCCTATCGCAAGCTGGCCAAGGAATTGCATCCTGACCGCAACAAGGACAAGCCCGATGCGGCGGAGCGTTTCAGCAAGGTAACGCAGGCCTATGATCTGCTGTCTGACAAGGACAAGCGTGCGCAGTTTGACCGTGGAGAAATTGACGCGGAAGGCAATCCGGCCAATCCCTTTGCAGGGATGAATAGCGGTTTTGGCGGAGCGGCGAATGGTCAGCGCGGTTTCCGGTCTGAGGATTTTCAGGGCTTTGGCAATGATGGCATGGATATTGGCGATATCTTTGACGGGTTGTTCGGTGGTGGCGGCGCTTCGGCTGGCCGGTCCGGCTTTGGCTCAGGCGGGAGAAGCCGGTGGCGTTCTCCCCCTCCTCAAAAAGGAGCGGATGTCAGCTATCGCCTGAATGTCCCCTTTGTAGAGGCAGCGACACTGGCCCCGCAGCGGATCAAACTGGGTGACGGGAAGACGATAGACCTCAAATTACCCGCAGGTGTTGAAGATGGAACACAGATGCGCCTGCGCGGAAAAGGCGAGCAAGGCCCCGGCGGTGCAGGTGATGCGATTGTCTCTATCACCATTGATCGCCACCGTTATTTCCGGCGCGATGGTGCGGATGTGCGACTTGATCTGCCTATCACGCTTGATGAAGCCGTAAACGGAGCAAAAATAAAATGCCCTACCGTTGATGGCACTGTCATGTTGACAATCAGGCCCGGCACATCGGGCGGAACCACCATGAGGCTGAAAGGCAAAGGCTTTTCGAAAAAAGGCAAGGATCGGGGCGATCAGCTTGTTACCCTGCAGATAGATTTGCCGGATGATGTATCGGAACTGGCAAAACGACTGGAAGGGTGGCAGGACGAATCCAGTCCACGCAGCAAGATCGGGGTGTAATTTTTGGCGCAGAAACCAGCGCAAGAGGGGGATGAACAGCCGGATATCCAGCTGGCACGAACCCTGTCACCCGAAGCGCGGAAACGAGAGTCCAAAAAACACGACCAAAGCCGTTTTGCGCGTCATATTGGCCCGGATACCCGCTTTTTCCAGATCGTGAAACGGGTCATTATCGGCACGTGGAATGATGGTTTTATCCACGCCGGCAATTTGGCCTATATGTCCCTGCTGGCGATGTTCCCGTTTCTGATTATTGGTGCGGCGGCTGTTTCGGCCATCGGTGAGCCGGGGGAAAAGGCAGCGATGATCCATGCTGCTGTAGCCCCTTTGCCGCAGGCTGTGCGGGATGTTCTGGAGCCTGTCGCATTGTCTGTGGTGGAGGCGCGCACCGGCTCGCTGCTATGGGTCGGGGGGCTGATCGGCCTGTGGACTACCAGCAGTCTGGTGGAAACCATCCGTGATTTGCTTCGCCGGGCCTATGGCACGCCGCATACGGTTGCAGCCTGGAAATCGCGTCTGTTCTCGACTGCCTTTATCATGCTGCTGGTATTCCTGCTGATGTTTTCTCTCATCGCGCAGGTGATTATCGGCGCCTTGCAAGAAGCGATTTATGCCTGGCTGCCCAGCCTGCCGGCAGCACTTGCAGGTCTATCCATCAGCCGCCTCGTGGCTGGTGTCGGGTTGAGTATCGTGATCTATTTGCTGTTCCTGTTTCTTACGCCAGCACCCTATCGCGGAAGGCAATATCCAAAATGGCCCGGCGCATTGTTTGTTACTTTCTGGTGGATGAGTGTATCCTTGGCCCTGCCGCCCATTTTGCGCCGCTTTTTCACTTATGATCTGACCTATGGCAGCCTTGCCGGGATCATGATGACCCTTTTCTTTTTCTGGCTGATCGGCATAGGGATAGAAATCGGCGCCGAACTGAACGCTGCTCTGGCAGAACCGGAAGATCGGGATGACACTGCAGCCGATACCTGCAACACTGTGCAAGAAACAATAGAGGAAGCAACACAATGAGCGGTTTGATGACGGGCAAGCGCGGCCTGATTATGGGGCTGGCAAATGACAAATCGCTCGCCTGGGGCATTTCCCGCAAGCTGCGCGAACACGGGGCCGAACTGGCATTTTCCTATCAGGGAGAAGCCCTGAAAAAGCGCGTGGAGCCACTGGCAGGTCAGCTTGATAGTGATTTTCTGCTGGAATGTGATGTTTCGGATATGGATGCGCTGGATGCCACCTTTGCCGCATTGCAGGAGCGATGGGATACGCTGGACTTTATCGTTCACGCCATCGGCTTTTCCGACAAGAACGAATTGCGCGGGCAATATGTCGATACCAGTCTCGACAATTTTCTGATGACCATGAACATTTCGGCCTATTCGCTGGTCGCTGTAACAAAAAGGGCACAGGCCATGATGCCTGAAGGCGGCTCTATCCTGACCCTGAGCTATTACGGGGCAGAAAAGGTCATCCCTCATTATAATGTCATGGGTGTTGCCAAGGCCGCGCTGGAAACCAGCGTGCAATATCTTGCCAATGATCTTGGCCCGGACAATATCCGCGTCAATGCTATCAGCGCTGGCCCGATCAAGACACTGGCAGCCAGCGGTATCGGGGATTTTCGTTATATCCTTAAATGGAATGAGCTGAACTCCCCCCTGAGGCGTAATGTCACGATTGATGATGTGGGTGGCTCAGGCCTTTATCTGCTGTCCGATCTGGCATCGGGCGTAACCGGAGAAGTCCTGCATGTGGATGCGGGCTATCATCTGGTAGGGATGAAGCAGGAAGATGCACCCGATATTGCGCTGGACTGACATTGCCTGCATGTCTGCGGGCAGGCGGCCGGTGTAATGGAGATGCAACAGGGACCACATAACGGGAGGGGCGAAATCTGACGGAAGGATGGTTATGAATCAGATACAGCCTGTGATTTTATGCGGCGGGAGCGGAACACGTTTATGGCCACGCAGCCGGGCTGTCCGGCCCAAGCCATTTCTGCCCCTGCTGGGCGCCCGCAGCCTGTTTGAATCCACGCTGGACCGATGCGGCGACACCGGCATTTTTGCGCCCGCCATGGTTGTGGCAGGCGCTGCGCACACAGATCTTATCGCAGAGCAGGGCGGGCCAGCAATCCGCCAGATTGTAGAGCCTGTGGGCCGCAATACCGCGCCCGCTATTGCCCTTGCTGCGGCACGCCTTCCCGAAGATGTGGTTATGCTGATCTGTCCGAGTGATCATTATATTGCAGATACCGCCAGCTTTGCCGCTGCAGTGCAGTCTGCTGCCAGTCTGGCCCGTGATGACTGGATGGTGTCGCTGGGAATTACGCCGGACCACCCCGAAACAGGATATGGCTATATCCGGCAGGGCAGCCCTCTGTCCGGTGGGTTCAAGGTTGAGCGTTTCGTTGAAAAACCGGACTTGCCCCGCGCACAGGCCTTTCTCGAAGAAGGGGGGTATTTCTGGAATGGAGGCATTTTTGCCTTTCGTGCGGGGGCATTTCTGGATGAATTGACCCGGCACCGTCCAGCCATGGCCGAAGCGGCAGGTCTTGCTGTTGCGAATGGTCGGGAAGAAGGCTCCGGTTTTTATCCCGATGAAGCAGCTTTTGCTGCGATAGAAGGGGATTCGGTGGACTATGCCGTGATGGAACAAACCCCTCGCGCCGCCGTAGTGCCGGTAGATATGGGCTGGTCAGACATTGGTAACTGGCAGGCGCTGGCCGATGCCCGCGACAAGGATGGGGCGGGCAATCACATACGCGGCACAGCGCAATTGGTGGATTGCCGAAATGTCATGGTCGATAGTGATGGTCCGCGTGTTTCTGTCATCGGCATGGATGATATTGTGGTGGTAGTTGACGGAGACGAAATCCTTGTCACCAGTCGCGCCGGTGCGCAAAAAGTTGGCAAGCTGGACGGAGCGCAGTTGCAGTAGGATCAGGACTCAATTGAGCACATGAGCAATGACCCTGATTGCGCCCTGGGATCAGGGCGGCCATGCTTGACGCCAGCCTGATGCTTGCCTATATCGCCTGCAACCGCTGGCTTCGAGTGTAGCAGATCTTGCGCGGGGATCTGTTCGGGAATGGAGGCCACGATTCCATAATCGCGACGTGTGGCAAGCTGCAGCAGCCCCGAATACGGGGGATTCGCTGTGGCTTTTTCGCGTTGCGTGTGGATCAGCTCCTGCGCTCGACACAGAATTTCGCCGGATATCCGGCACAGCGAAAGAGGCGAATCACCTCCATGGCAACCAGGGCACAAACTCCTCAGACAGCAGGAGCAAATACCGGAACAGCTAAAAAGCGCATCCGCAAGATCTTTGGTGATATTCACGAAGCAGTGCAGATGCCGAACCTGATCGAGGTCCAGCGGGAAAGCTATGAGCAGTTCCTGCGTTCTGATCCGTCAATCGGTTATGTTTCCGGGCTTGAAAAAACCCTCCGCTCGGTCTTTCCGATCCGCGATTTCGCGGGGTCTGCAGAACTGGATTTTGTGCATTACGAGCTGGAGAATCCCAAATATGACGTCACCGAATGTCGTCAGCGCGGTATCACCTATGCCGCTCCGATGAAGGTGACCTTGCGCCTGATCGTGTTTGAACTGGATCAGGAAACCGAAACCCGCTCCGTGCTCGATATCAAGGAGCAGGATGTCTATATGGGCGATATGCCGCTGATGACGGAGAACGGGACATTCTTCATCAATGGTACAGAGCGCGTGATTGTGTCGCAAATGCACCGCTCGCCCGGCGTGCTGTTTGATCATGATCGTGGCAAGACGCATTCTTCGGGCAAACTGCTGTTTGCGGCGCGTGTCATTCCCTATCGGGGGAGCTGGCTCGATTTCGAATTTGACGCCAAGGACATCGTCAATGTCCGGATTGACCGCAAGCGCAAGCTGCCGGTCACTTCGCTGCTTTATGCGCTGGGGCTGGATAGCGAGGAAATCCTCCGGTTCTTCTACGAAACCCTGAACTGGGAGCGCGAAAAAGACGGCTGGAAAATCCCCTTCAATGCCGAGGCATGGCGCGGCCAGAAGCCGTCCTTCCCGCTGGTGGATGCAAAAACCGGAGAGGAAGTTTTCCCGTCCGGCCAGAAAATCTCTCCACGCGCAGCCAATAAAGCCGCAAAGGACGGACTGGAAGCCTTGCTGATTCCGACCGAGGAAATCTTCGGTCATTACAGCGCGTGTGACCTGATCGACGAGTCAACTGGCCGGATCTATATCGAAGCCGGGGACGAGGTAACGCAGGAAAATCTTGATCTGCTGGATGCAGCGGGGATTGACCAGCTTGAGTTGCTGGACATTGACGACATCAATACCGGCCCGTGGATTCGTAATACGCTCAAGGTGGACAAGGCGGAAAACCGCGATGAAGGTCTTGAGGCGATTTACAAGGTAATGCGTCCGGGTGAACCGCCGACGAAGGAAACGGCTGAAGCCCTGTTTGAAGGCCTGTTCTTCGATCCGGAACGTTACGACCTGTCCGCCGTTGGCCGGGTCAAGCTCAATATGCGGCTGGATCTTGATGCCGAGGACACGGTAACGACCCTGCGTAAGGACGACATCCTTGCCGTGGTCAAGGAACTTGTCGGCCTGAAAGATGGCAAGGGCGAGGTTGATGATATCGACAATCTCGGTAATCGCCGTGTGCGCTCGGTAGGGGAATTGCTGGAAAACCAGTATCGTGTTGGCCTGCTGCGCATGGAACGCGCGGTCAAGGAACGCATGAGCAGTGTGGATGTGTCCACCGTCATGCCCAATGACCTGATCAATGCCAAACCGGCGGTCGCCGCAGTGCGCGAGTTCTTTGGCTCGTCTCAGCTCTCGCAGTTCATGGACCAGACCAACCCGCTGTCCGAAGTGACCCACAAACGCCGTGTTTCTGCCCTTGGCCCCGGCGGTCTGACCCGTGAACGGGCAGGCTTTGAGGTGCGCGACGTTCACCCCACCCATTATGGCCGTATCTGCCCGATTGAAACGCCTGAAGGACCGAATATCGGTCTGATCAACTCACTTGCTTCCTTCAGCCGGGTAAATAAATACGGCTTCATCGAAACTCCCTATCGTCAGGTTATTGACGGCAAGGTGACGAGCGATGTTGTCTATCTTTCCGCCATGGAAGAACAGAAGAACGCTGTTGCCCAGGCCTCTGCCGAACTGAACGATGATGGCAGTTTTGTGGAAGAATTTGTTTCCGCTCGTGAAAATGGCGAATTTGTCATGCTCCCGCGTGAACAGATCACCCTGATGGACTTCAGCCCGAACAAGCTTGTCTCGGTTGCGGCCTCGCTGATTCCCTTCCTTGAAAATGATGACGCCACCCGCGCGCTGATGGGATCGAACCTGCAGCGTCAGGCGGTGCCTCTGTTCAAGTCAGAGGCGCATTTTTTAGGCACCGGCATGGAAGAAACCGTGGCCCGTGATTCCGGCGCGGCTATTACCGCCAGCCGTGGCGGC
>JBKEEC010000343.1:0-4031 GCA_047975785.1 Sphingomonadaceae bacterium
ACCTTGCGCACACCATAACGCCCACTGCTGTCATTGAAGACCCGGGCGATATCCGCCTTGTCCTGCACATCGAGCTGCGCTCTGGCCGAAGCACGGTCCGGATCATGTGCAATGGTCTGATGAGCATACCAGGTAGATGGCGCAATCGGCAGCCCGTGACAACAATAGCGGCGAAGTGTCATCGTCAATCCTCACCTGCCGCGAAGCTTACAACGCAATGAGCGCGCAATGGGCCGGTTTGATCGATGCCATGGGCACGGTCTATGGACGCCAGCTCTATCCCAACCAGACGGCAGCTTTGGCCAAGGCCAAGCTGTTTGCCGATCTGCCGATTGCCTATCAATATCTGGCCGGTGTCTCTTCCAGCGCTACGGATATTTTCCAGCAAACCCTGACCATCAATGCGATGCAGACAGCCATGCATTCCATGGCAGGGGCAAGTGGCAGTGGGAGCGTTGATGTCTATGCCCAGACAAGAGCCGACATCCAGACCGAGCGGACCTATTCATCGATTGCCAGCAATGCCATGAAATGGGTGCCGCTTTTGAACATCGTGCTTACAGTGCTGTTTTATGCTCTGTTCCCAACCCTCTTCCCGCTCTTCCTGATGCCAAAGACTGGCCCCGTTGCACTCAAGGGCTATATCACCGGCTTCTTCTATCTCGCCGCTTGGGGGCCTTTGTTCGTCATCCTCCACATGATGCTGATGTTCAAGGGCGCAGCCGATATGAGCGCTGCTGCAGGCCCCAATGGCCTCACACTCGCAAGCTTTGCCGGCATGGCTGATGTCAACAGTGATATCGGCACTCTAGCTGGCTATCTTGTTGCCTCGGTTCCCTTTCTGGCTGGCGGAGTGGCACGCGGGGCCATGGCCATCTCGCATCACGCCACCAGCTACCTCAACCCCAGCCAGAACGCTGCTGAAGAAGCCGCCCGCGAAGCCAGCACCGGCAATGTATCGCTTGGCAATACCAGCTTCCAGAACGCAAATGTCCTCACCCGGCAATTTGCTCAAGCCACGGTAGCGCCCTCCTTCACCCATGGGGCTCCCCAGACCCGCACCATCAGCGCTTCAGGATCAACCACCACCAGCTTTCCAGGCGCAAGTTATGACCAGCTTCCTAATTCGAGCTATCCGTTCACGCCAACGGTCGGCAAGGAAGTCTCGACCCGGCTTGCCACCATGGCCAGCCAGGCCCGCTCCAACAGCGAAACCTACACCAATCTCGCAGCCCAATCGACCAGCAGCGCCCTCACCCGGTTTCGCGAAATCCGCAATCAGGTCAGTCAGGGCAATTCCTTCGAAACCGCCACAGGTCAGTCAGAATCAGACAGCATCAACCGCGCCTATAGTGAGGTGGACCAGGCCGCAGCCACACTGCAACGCCAGTTCGGCCTCTCGCGGCGGGCCGCAGATGATATTACGACAGCCTTTTTCGTTGGCGGCGAAGCCAGTGCGGAAGCTGCAGCCCAAAAAGGGGTTGCCTCAGCCAAGGCAGGGGTCAAGGCTGGCGGCAATCGCACCTGGACGGACAGCGATGTCGGCATTGCCTCGGAAGACCGCTCACGGATCATGGGGAGCCTGCGACAGCTCTCGCATAGTCGCAACTGGTCCAGCACCCGTGATGGCTTTGTCAGGACTGTCAGCACCTCTTCAAGTTCTGCGATTTCGTCTTCTGCCAGCGGAATGAACTCTTCGCTCACAGAAGCCCAGAGCTACACTCGCGAAGCCAGGCGAGCAGAAGAAATCGCCAACCGCCTTGAGCGGCAGGCATCGCTGTTTGACAGCAACAGCACCTCAGGCAGCCTTAATCTTTCGCAGGCCTATCGCGACTGGGGCATAGCCGAAATTGAACAGAACCGCGACTTTTATGGTGATGCCCGCTTTGATGATGTCGAATTCCAGCTGAGCCCTGAAGGCCGCGCCTTGCAGGCACGGTTTATCGAAGGCTACGCCGATGACCTGCGCTCCGATATTGAAAACCGGCTTGTGTTGAAACCCGGGCGCGGTGTTGCGCGGCCCGGCATATCCAGCGCAGGCGATGTCCGCTCAGCAGCGGCCATCCATGGAGATGTGGGCAACGCATTGCCAGATGCCCCCGATAATGAACCCATTCACGATGAAGTCTTGCGCATGCATGCTGCTGGCAGCCAGAGGCTCACGAAAATACGCGGCAAACTCAAGCGCTCCACCGGGAGCGCACGCGGTGCCAGCTCCGAATCTGCCGATGATGTGAAAGAATGGTGAGGCAGGGCCAGCATGATTTTGATGCCAGATAATGCCCTATGCTCCGAACCCACAATACGAGCATAAGGGAGCAAAAGCCTCGTGATACCAAATGTTCAATATCAATCATAATATTATGAATACACGTCATATAATTGCATATACTTATATCATTGAAGGCTATACAATCATCGCGATTCCAAAAAAGACAAAAGCTCAAAAAAACAACTTTCCTACACCCCCCGAATCATGTCACCACACACTCATGACTGATACAGCAAACCGCCCAGAGCGACTCCGCCGCCGTGCAAGGCAATATCTCAACCGTGGCAATGAACGTGCCCATGACTTGCTCATGGCCCTGTCCAGAGAATCACACACGATCCGGTTTTCGGATCAGGCAGTGCAGCATATTGATGGGTCACAGACGCAATAGCTGCATCTGAAATCAGCACATTGCAAATGGGCGAAAAATGAGGAGTTTTACCCGGTGAAGGGATTGCGGATTATCAGCTTTCCCTCCACCTCAAGCCCAGTATGCATATCTTCAGACCACACAGTATCGCAGCTGGAAGATAGAGCCGCCGCAACAATCATCCCGTCATAGAGGGAAAAGCCATAGCGTTCGCACAGTCTCAAGCCATGCTCATGCATGTCAGCGTCCAGCGGTATGATCTCCAGCAAGCTGCCCAATGTCTTGGTGAGCTGTCGGACCTCCCCCCACTCCAGCCCGGCCTTGCGGCGTGCAACATTGGCAAACTCATTCAGAACCTGGACGCTGATCACCCCTCCCTCGCGCACCAGAGCCGCAGCCTTGTCAGCTTTTTCAATGTTGCCCGACAATTGATAGACAAGGATGTTGGTATCAAGAAAGCTACCGGGCATTCATCTCGTCCCGATCAAATTTGAAATCCGCAGGCAAACGCCCCCGAAAAGCTTGCAAACGTTCGATCAATGCCTCCCGATCAGGTTTGGGAGCCACCCGCATACTGCGGGTCCCCTCAATATAGAGTTCGATGTCATCGCCCTCCTGCAGTTTGAGTGCTTCCACCACAGCGGCAGGCAGGCGAACCGCCAAACTGTTGCCCCATTTTGCAACCTGCATGTTTTGCTCCATGATATACGTTATAATATATGTATATCATAAAGGGCTTGATGAAGTCCAGATCTGACTTTATTGAAATAGCTGCTTTATGCTGATGCAACAGTTCCGGGTATACCTGACCCGCTATTCCATTTGATGCGTGTGATTTCCGGTTCAGCTCACGTTGCAGCCGCTTTCAGTTCTGAAAGCACTCATGGACGCCTGCTCTACTCTCATTCGCAACCGCCAAGGCTCAATCAAGACGGTTACCGGAATTCACCAACTCGTGAAGGGCTTTGTCTGGAGAGACAGGCCCCTTGTACAAGGGACTGCAAGGTGTCTCGGCAAGCTTCGTCGAGATGGCCAGCAGGTCGTCGTCATCGCCCTTTTCATACCCATAGGCTGCCAGCCAGAACTCGGCATAACGCAGAAATTCATTGAGGATGCCAACCACACTACGATTAGCCGTCCTGGCGTATTGGACGCTGCTCATCCGCCAGACCTCTTGTGCAATAAAATCCGCAGAGACCCCGTGCTCCTTCAAAACAAGCGCCAACTGGGCAGGAAAACGCCGGGCCAATGTGGCAGCTGGTGCCAGCGGCATCAACACCGGCAGCAGAGTGCGTTCGGATACCAGTATCGCGACTTGAGGTTTCCAGAATAGTACGTTGGCATACCAGCTGAACCGCCCCGGTTTTCCCGGAGGGTAAAACCCTCCAA
>JBKEEC010000344.1:0-3969 GCA_047975785.1 Sphingomonadaceae bacterium
ATTGCCGATCAGCACGGAGCGACACTCCATAATCGGGCGCTGGAGCGCATCTATGCGGCAGCACCAGTCAATTCCCTGTTTTCCTCTTCCCTGACAATCCCTGACAGTGGCGAGGCGGAAATACGTTTTACCGTTGATGAGCGTTACTATCACGCCGCAGGGGCGGCGCATGGCACAATCTATTTCAAGATGCTGGATGATGCAGCCTTTTATGCCGCCAACACACTGGCAACTGACAGGTTTCTGCTCACCACTTCGTTTAATCTTCACTTCACCAAGCCTGTGCGTGAAGGGGAAGTGATCGCCTATGGAAAATGGATTAGCGGGAAACGCCGCGTTTTTGTTGCCGAATCGCGCCTGGTGGATTTCGAAGGTGATGAAATAGGTCGGGGTACTGGCACGTTTATGCGCTCTCATATCCCCCTTGCGGGTTTGCCGGGCTATCGCAATGATGAGTCCTGATCTTGCAACATTGCGGTTAGATGCTGAATCTTTTGCATTTTCGCATTGTCGAACCGGAAAAATCTATCAACTTTTTCTGAAAATGCTCTGGCCATGATGGATGAGAGGCTACCGGCCCATCTTGAAATCAGTGGTCTGATCCGCGCTGCTGCGGCTCAGGGAGGGTTTGGCACGGTTATCGCCAAGGGAGAGCGCGATGCCGGAACGATCCTGATTGTGACTGTGGAGCGTGACAATCCTGCCCGCATTTGGGAGCGAATGCCCGCAATGGATGGCACGCGCAAATGGACAGAAACAAAGAGGCAGGACCCGGAAAAACCGCAGGAATTTGATGATTATCTGACCCGCCGGCAGCGTCAGGATGATGATTTGTGGATTGTGGAGCTGGAACTGCCCGATCTGCGTCGCTTTGCTGCACTGCAACAAAATTGGGTTGACTTACCTGAGGAAACGCCTATCTGGCCTCCAACTTGATTTGCGCAGGCAGCTATTTTGGCAATTCGGTCAACGATAGTGAGCACGCAGACGGGGGGTGTCCGGCAGGCCTTGTATTGAACCGGAGTATAACGCGGGTGCGTTAACGGTTCTGGTCTGCGATCAGGTTCATCCACCGCCAATATGACGAACATCAATGCGTCGCAAGACTCATGCGGCCAGTGCGTTGGCACTTGCCGCTGCAACTATTGTTACATTTGCCGCTGTGGAAAGCACAGGCGCAAACGCCCGGCAAGGCGATGCTCTTGCCACGGCAGGAATAGCTTCCGTAGAGAATGATACGGCACCTCTGGCAGATCAGCTTGCGGATGAGATGGTTCCGGTCACTTTTGTTTCACGAGAAGTGGTGCAGCCCTTGCCTGAAACGGCAGACGAGGAAGCCCCTGCTGCAGGGCAGAAATCCGATAATCATTCTGATTCATTGAACGCACTGGCGGCTGAAGCCGATTCCTTGCGCGAACTGGTGTCTCTGTCTTCTCCGGCTGGAAAACTCTCTCGCGAGATGGAATGTCTGGCTGGAGCCATTTACTTTGAATCGCGTGGTGAGCCGCTGGAAGGCCAGCTTGCCGTTGGCCGGGTGGTAGTAAACCGCTCCGAATCCGATTCATTTCCCGGCAGCTATTGCGGTGTCGTGTATCAGCACAAGCAGTTCAGCTTTGTGCGAGGCGGCAAGATGCCCGCGATCAGGCGATCAAGTCAGGCCTGGCAAAACGCGGTTGCGATTGCGCAGATTGCTCATGAAGATGCCTGGGACAGCAAGGCTGGTGAGGCCCTCTATTTCCACGCAAAATACGTCAATCCTTCGTGGAGCAACCGCAGGACTGCTACGGCGCGTATTTCAAGCCACGTATTTTACCGATAATGTTTCAAAGGGTGAGGCCCGAATCCTCAATCCCGTTAATGCTGACGCATACGGAACTGGCTCCGCTCAGGCGCGGTGCGGGTCTGGCCATATCCCGGTGAGCCTGGTTCATCCGGATATGGTACAAGGCTCATCACCCATTGATATTACGGTTGATTAAGAAGAAAATAGGCTCTTGCTGTGCTGGTCAATCCGTCGCGGTCACGTGCGTCATATTCCAGCCAGACGAGACGGGTGGTTGAATCCAGTCTTGTCACCTCAACATTGCCATCGGGTTGAAGGCTGGCGGCAATAAATGCCGAATATTGCGACGGGACACGCACAGCCACCACCTGAATCGTCTGCACGTTCAACGCGCTGGCCACGGTCAGATCAACATCATTACACACAAAGGATGATGTATTGGCGCAGCCTGACGGGAAATACATGCGCGTAACCCCGCTGATTGCTCGCCAGTCGGCAACCGCCACGAATTTACCTGTTGCAGCCGGGATTGGCGAAATTTGGGACATTTGCGTAAAAAATCCGACCAGTTCCGCTACGGTCACATTATCTGCCTGGGCAAGCTGGCCTGCACTGGGCGCGCCGGTTCGCATCAGCGAATCGAGTATCGGGAGCACTTTCAGTCTGAGGCCATATTCCACATCACCTATGTGGCGGGATGAGGTCAGATACTGATCCACTGCCTGCCCATACCGTGCCAGAAGCCTTGCCGCTGCTTCCCGTCCGGCATCATTGGTAAAGGTGGCCCTGGGAGATTGGCCCATTACCTGGAGCGTGGAATTACTTGCATTGAGATCAACAGGACCAGCAAGGATTTGTGCCCTGACAGCACCAAGATTGCGGTGTATGGCGATGGCGTTGGTTACAGAGCCGCTATCGGTGGTTTCCAGTCCGGCATAGGCTAGCAATTTCAGGTTGAGAGCGGTGACTCGCCGGGCTTTGGCCTGGCGAACCGGGTCACTACTGCCCAGTTCTGTATAGGCATCGAAATTGCCCAGTTCCTGCGCTGTCATTTGCAGGCCCAGATTTGCCGGTATGGCGTCATCACTTACAGTCCCCAGCAGGCTTGTCGCGGGAGAATAGATCGCCGCATCAAGTGGGGCGATAATATCTGTGTAAATAAAGCCGGTATAGGTGCTGACGCCACTCACCCTTCCGGAAACGGTGGCAGTAGCAGGGGGCAGGTTGGGGCTTTGCCGTCCGATGGCATCGCGCCCGAATTCACCGTTGCGGTTGGATGCGGTGATCAGGTCATTCTTGCCCTGGATATAGTCACCATAAACACCGCTGCCATTTGTATCAAAGATCACCATGGCAATAATGGGTGCACCCATTGAGGCCTTGAACGCCACACTGGCTGTGGGCGTGGGGGTCGGTGTGGGTGTAGGCGTGGGAGCAGGCGCAGGTGTGGGCGTTACTCCACTTCCGGACCCACTGGAGCCGGAACCCCCTCCTCCACAGGCCGTCAGTGCCAGAGCAGTGGAGGCAATCAAACATGCCATAAAAGGTTGAATACACATAAAAAAACCGTTCCGGAAAATCCAGATCCGGGCGATATTATACTTGATAGAGTTTGCAAATATGCGCGGGGAAATTTGTAACAGAACTTTTCCGCTATACCTGCTTGTTGTTGTATTGCTTTTTGCGAAAAACAGGTATCAGAAATCGATGGCAATGCCGTCTTTCACCCAGTCACCATAGCGAGTGGGGGGAAGCCCGGCCGGGTCTTTTTCCTGCATGTCCTCTGCTCTTGGCTCCGGCAACGGATCATTCGTCAATGGCATCGAAAATAACCTGGCAGCTATCCGAAATGCAATTGTCTCGCCATGGACAAACGGACAGACCGAGGGGCAGATCACACGTCTTAAATTTATCAAACGACAAATGTATGGCCGCGCAAAACTCTATTTGCTGCAGGCCCGGTTGATCGGTGCGATGTAAGCACCACCATCAACAAATGTGAGGCAGAGCAAAATTCGATGAGTCAGGTTCATCGCACTTTGGTATTACCTCTGAAATGGGGTAAAATCCTGTATCTTGTGTCTGCCCCTGAAGGTTAGGGTCAGTTCCTATGAATCGTATCTCTCTCTTTATTCCGGTGAGTTTGCCTCATCAGGAGGCCATCAGTCCCGCAAGCCGCCTGTGCA
>JBKEEC010000345.1:0-13838 GCA_047975785.1 Sphingomonadaceae bacterium
CGCACGGCCCTGCCGGGAATGTCCTTGACCGCAAACCAGATATTGCGCCCCTTGATATCCCGCAATTCCAGTTCCTCGCGGGACACACCATTCTTCCGGCAAAAGCCGTCAATCGCCGCATCGGGCGCGCCTTCGGGCGGGCCTTTGGCCTCCTCACGCACCGGCTCCGTTGCTTGCGGGAGAGATCGCGCAATCAGCGCCAGCCTGCGCGGTGTTGACCAGATCGTTATAGCGCCGACCTCTACCCCGGCACCATCCATCTGTTGACGGAACAGTTTTTCCAGTTCCTCGCGCGCAGATTTTTGCATTCGCGCGGGGATTTCCTCGCAGCGCAGTTCAAGCAGGAAGTCGCTCATGCCGCCCACTCCGCATATTCTGCCGTCCAGCGGGCTTTTTCCTTGCTCATATAGGCTTCGCAGCTCCCGCGGGCGAGATCCCGCACCTGTGCCATATAGCTGGCCCGTTCCTGCACGCTGATAACACCGCGCGCCTGAAGCAGATTGAATATATGGCTGGCTTCTACCGCCTGTTCATAGGCTGCAATCGGCACATCATGCTTCAGGCAGTTTTCACATTCTGTCACTGCCTTGCGAAACAGGTCAAACAGGGCATCGGTATCGGCGATCTCGAAATTCCATTTCGACATCTGCCGCTCATTCTCAAGGAAAACATCGCCATAAGTGACACCGCGACCGTTAAAGTCGAGATCAAACACATTATCGACGCCCTGAATATACATGGCCAGCCGCTCCAGCCCGTAGGTCAGCTCACCTGCGACGGGGCGACAATCAAACCCGCCCATTTGCTGAAAATAGGTGAATTGCGTGACTTCCATCCCGTCGCACCAGACTTCCCAGCCCAGCCCCCACGCACCCAGAGTCGGACTTTCCCAATCATCCTCGACAAAGCGGATATCGTGCCTGAGCGGATCAATCCCGATCAGCTCCAGACTTTTAAGGTAAAGCTCCTGAATATCCGGCGGGCTGGGTTTCAGCACAACCTGATACTGGTAATAATGCTGCAAGCGGTTGGGGTTTTCTCCATAGCGGCCATCTGTCGGCCTGCGGCAAGGTTGCACAAATGCGGCATTCCACGGTTCTGGCCCCAGAGTGCGTAATGTGGTGGCAGTATGGAATGTCCCTGCCCCCATCCGCATGTCATAGGGCTGGAGGATCAGGCAGCCCTGCGCACTCCAGTAATCATGCAATGTCAGGATCATATCCTGAAACGATCGGGACGGGTCACGGATAAGGGTTGTTGTCATGGTTTTTGCCCATGGCCGACTGCCGGAAATGCGTCAATGGGACAGGGGCAGTAAAGCCAAAGAGCTTGACAGATTCTGCACAACATGGTCGCCTGTTCAGCTTAAACTAAACAGGGCAAACTCAAGGGAGCTTCATGAGAAAAATTATCACGCCTCTGGCGCTGTTGTTAAGTGCCCTTTCACTGACTGTTACCTTTCCCGCTCTTGCCCGTCAGTCCGCGCCATCTGCGGCGCAGGAGCAGATACTCCCCCCTTGCTCAACAGATGTCCGTCCCGATGATGGCCAGCCCTCCCCTCCTTCCTGCGCTTCCCCTGATGACACAGAACCACCAGCACCGCCGTCTCTACCGGAGACAAAATCAGGTCCGGCTCTGTGGAAAGTGGCTGATGACGACACCACTATCTACCTGTTCGGAACCATCCACATCCTGCCGCAAGAAACTGAGTGGTATGGAGAGGCACTGGCAGATGCCTTCAAAAGCGCAGATACGCTGGTTACCGAAGTTGATATGGAAGAAGCCAGGGGAGCAAATGTCCAGGAGCTGATCATGGCGAAGGGAGTTTTGCCCGAAGGACAGACCCTGCATGGCCTGCTGGATGAAAACCAGCGCAGCCAGTATGACGCAGCCATGCAAAAGCTGGGCCTGCCACTTAATATGTTCGACTCATATGAGCCATGGTATGCGGCAATGGTGCTCTCCACCCTTCCCCTGCTGAAAGAAGGCTATTCCGTCGACAAAGGGGTAGAAACGACGCTCTCGGCATCAGCAGCCGATGGCCTTGCGCGTGATCATCTGGAAACGCTCGATGCCCAGCTCTCCATGTTTGACGAATTGCCCATGGAAAACCAGATTTCCTATCTGATGGATGTCGTCGGGTCAGCCGATGAAATCAAACCCACAATTGACGCCATGGTCAA
This sequence comes from Sphingomonadaceae bacterium, assembly GCA_047975785.1. Taxonomy (GTDB): domain Bacteria; phylum Pseudomonadota; class Alphaproteobacteria; order Sphingomonadales; family Sphingomonadaceae; genus JACXVD01. Next base: position 2,184 of record JBKEEC010000345.1, read on the forward strand.
GGAATGGCTTGAAGGAGACGCCGAGGCACTGGCAGACCTTCTCAATGCGCAAATGACCGATCCTGTCCTGACAGAACAGCTCCTGCTCAGGCGCAACCGCAACTGGGCGAGCTGGATACAGAAGCGGCTTGATATGCCAGGCACAGTATTTGTCGCTGTAGGGGCCGGACACCTTGCAGGGGGTGGCAGCGTGCAGGAAGAGCTGGAAGAACGCGGACTTGACGTTATCCGGGTTCAATAGACCATGAGGGGGCGCTTCACCGGATGCAGGACTGTTCTGACAACGCTTTTGCTGGGCTTTACCATTCTGCTTGGCGCCTGCGGTCAGGCTCCGGAAGAAAATCTCGCGCCTCCTGCCCCTGCCTTGTGGGAAATCCGCTCTCCCGAAGGCGAGGTGCAAGGCTGGCTGTTTGGCACAATTCACGCATTGCCTGACGGGGTTAACTGGAAAACCGGGCTTCTGGATAAAACGCTTGCCCGTTCAGAAATGCTGATGGTCGAGATTGCCGATTTGCAGGATCGGGCCAATATCGCACGAACATTCTACCAGATGGGGCTTACCCCTGATCAGCCTGCCCTGCCGCTGAAAGTGCCGCCGGAACACCGGAAAAAACTGGCGCAGTTGCTGGACAAGGCAAATATGAAAGCCAGCGACTTTTCCTCTACCGAAACATGGGCGGCAGCCCTCACCCTTGCGCAAGCATCTGCCGGACCCGGTGCGGGAAAAAATGGCGTCGATGTGGAACTGATCGACAATTACACCCATGCGCCAGTCATAGAGCTGGAAGGGGTTAAGGCGCAGTTTTCGGTCTTTGACAGCTTGCCCGAAAAAGAGCAGCGCGACTTGCTCGATCTGGTGGTAGTCGATGCCGAAGAAACAGCACAGGACCGTCAGAAAATGGCCATCGCATGGCGCAATGGCGATATGGATGCCATCGCTCTGGAAGAACAGGACGGATTACTGGCTGACCCTGAACTCCGTCAGGTCCTGCTTGTTGAGCGGAACACGGATTGGACAGGCAAGATCTCTGCGGCATTAAATGCCGGCAAGCGGCCATTCGTCGCTGTAGGTGGCGCTCATATGGCAGGGCCGGACGGTTTGCCCGCCTTGCTCACCCGTCTGGGCTATAATGTGCAAAGGATACAGTAACCGGGCCTATGATGCGCCCTGTTCTGCGTGGTGGCCGGTTTTTTCGGGAAGATAGGGCAGATTGTCACCCGCACGAATTCCCGTCATTCCCCCGCGCTGCATGGATATTCCGGTCAAAAGGCTGTCAGCGATCATCCGCGCGCGCGCGCCAACCAGCCCGGCAGCATCCCGCCCTGCGCCTTCTTCAAGCAAAGTATCGTAAAACAGGGTCAGCCAATGCGCAAAATGCTGTTCTTCCAGACCCGAAATGGCAATATGCTTGATCATCGGATTGCCGGAAAACTCCCCGCTATTATGCAGGATTGAACGCCAGAACTGGTTCATGCGCTCCAGATGAACAGGCCAGTCCGAAATTTTTTCAGCAAAAATTGGGCCTAGCAGGGAATCTTCGCGGATTCGGGCATAAAACCTGTCCACAAAGGATGCGATATAGGCCGCATCAACGCCCAGTGCCTCTGCCTGGGCTTTTTTTTGTTCACGCGCTGCCGCCGCATGAGGGTGCGGTGTTTTCTGCTCTACCCGGTCCGGGCTATCCTGCGACATTCTGCGTCACCTTTGCCTATGAAAATTGTGCCTCACGCTTATTCTGGTGATGCGAAAAATACCAATATCTGAAATATATGTTTTATGCAATCCGGGGAACACTGGACACATAACAGACGCTTATGGGATGTGAGTATGCACAGGATACGTCAAAGAAAACGGCGCCACCAGCCCTCAGGGCCAGCAGCGCCGTAGCGGTGATAATCCAGATTACAGCATCGCGAGATAAAGTTTAATCATATGCAATGCTGTAGTTTATTGCTTTTCCGGCTTTTTCCGCGCCGAAAAGTCTATCAGGCTTTTCTCAAAATACTCAAATAAACCTAATAAACCCGCTTTTTGGGCTTGATATAATCAATATCATCCGTGAGCGTATAATTATGAACCGGGCGATAGGTCAGGGTGACATCACCGCCCTTGCCGCCCCAGCCATCGAATGTAGCGAGGGTATGCTTCATCCAGTTGGCATCATCACGGTCCGGATAATCCTCATGCGCATGGGCGCCGCGGCTTTCCTTGCGGGCATAGGCACCGTTGATCGTTACCGATGCCTGCGCGATGAGATTATCCAGTTCCAGCGTCTCCACCAGATCCGAGTTCCAGATCAGCGAACGGTCGGTCACGGCGATATCATCCATCCGCTTATAGGTATCCGCCAGCAGGCCAACCCCTTCGGACATCAGATCATCTGTGCGGAATACAGCACAATGCGCCTGCATATTACGCTGCATTTCCATACGTATCTTCGCTGTGGACGACCCACCCTTCGCATAACGGAAATGATCCAGGCGACCGAGGGCAAAATCGGCATTATCAGCGGGAAGCTCTTCATGCGGACTGCCCGGCCTGATCAGTTCCTTGAGGCGATGGCCTGTGGCACGACCGAACACGACCAGATCAATCAGCGAATTGGACCCCAGACGATTGGCCCCATGGACAGATACACAGGCCGCTTCGCCCACAGCGAACAGCCCCGGCACCACCGCATCAGGGGAATCCTCAGTCGGATTCAGCACTTCGCCATGATAATTCGTAGGGATGCCGCCCATATTGTAATGCACCGTCGGACATACAGGCAGCGGTTCTCGCGTCAGATCAACACCGGCGAAGATCTTTCCGCTTTCGGTAATGCCGGGCAAACGCTCTGCCAGCACTTTCGGATCAATATGGTCAAGATGCAGATAGATGTAATCGCCATTCTGGCCACATCCGCGCCCTTCGCGCATTTCCATGGCCATGGAGCGCGAGACCACATCCCGGCTCGCCAGATCCTTTGCGCTGGGGGCATAGCGTTCCATAAAACGCTCCCCTTCGGAATTGGTAAGATACCCGCCTTCACCGCGCGCACCTTCGGTAATCAGCACGCCAGCGCCATAAATGCCGGTGGGGTGGAACTGGACAAACTCCATATCCTGCAAGGGCAAGCCTGCGCGCAGCACCATGCCGCCGCCATCACCTGTGCAGGTATGGGCGCTGGTAGCAGTAAAATAGCATCGGCCATAACCGCCCGTTGCCAGCACCACGGAATGCGCGCGGAACCTGTGGATGGAGCCATCATCAAGGCACAATGCAACCACGCCAACGCAGCGGCCATCTTTCATCAGAAGGTCAATCGCGAAATATTCTATGAAGAAATCCGCGTCATATTTCAGGCTCTGCTGATAGAGCGCATGAAGCATGGCATGGCCGGTGCGATCGGCCGCAGCGCATGTGCGCTGGACCGGCGGCCCCTCGCCCATATTCTGCATATGACCACCAAACGGGCGCTGATAGATCGTGCCATCTTCATTACGGCTGAATGGAACGCCTGCATGTTCCAGCTCATACACCGCAGCCGGTGCTTCGCGGACCATATATTCAATCGCATCCTGATCGCCGAGCCAGTCTGATCCCTTGACGGTATCAAACATATGCCATTGCCAGTGATCAGGCGTATTGTTGCAAAGACTGGCCGCGATACCCCCTTGCGCCGCCACTGTATGAGAGCGCGTAGGGAAAACCTTGGAAATATTTGCAGTTCTCAGGCCTGCCTCGGCAGCCCCCATAGTGGCGCGAAGCCCTGATCCGCCCGCCCCGACAACGACGACATCGTAAATATGGTCAACAATTTTATAGGCAGCTTGCCCGGATGTGTCCGATGCCATCAGGCGATTCCTCCAAATGCGATACGGGCTATGCAGAAGATTGCAAAACCGGCACCACCAAATGCAACAAGGTTAAGCAGGGCCAGAACGCCAAATTTCGTCCCGGCATTTTGAACATAGTCTTCTACCAGAACCTGCAGCCCCAGACGGGCGTGCCAGAACAGGCTGATGACCAGCAGAATCATGGCCGTGGCCGATACCGGACTGGAAAGCCAGCCCGTAACACTCGCATAATCGTAATCCGGCAGCATAATGAATGACGTGACCAGCCACGCCATCAGAACCAGATTGCCGATCGCGGTAAAACGTTGCAGCAGCCAGTGATGCACACCTTCATGCGCCGAGCCAAGCCCGCGCACTCTTCCTATTGAGGTTCCGTTACCCATAACCCTGCCTTCAAAGATAACAAATTGCAGCCCAGAAACCGGCTGTCAGAACAATACCAAGAAGCGGACTGAGAATTGACCATAAACGATTGGTTTTCAATTCATATCCAGCCCCAATATCCATCACGAAATGGCGCAGACCCGAAACCAGATGAGAGAAAAATGCCCAGCTGAGCCCCACCATCACGACCCAGCCGACCGGCGATGTCATCAGGGTCTGGAAATCGGCATAGGCAACCGGGCCGCTTGCAAGTGCTCCGAGCCACCAGACCAGAACGGCCAAACCAACCAGCGCCAGCCCGTCACCGGTTGCCCGATGCAGGATGGACGTGAACATATTAGGTCCCCATTTCCATATCTGGAGATGCGGGGATAAGGGTCTGTCAGACATTGTCAGCACTTCCGCTCTGATCATCGCGCCGCCCCTCGGCGCAAGGAGTTCAGCGCCCCCCATACCCGAATGACAGAACGAGGCAAGCACCCCGCTTGGCCGAAAGGTAATTTCCTTCTATCGTGCCATCATGCCAACACCGGATAAACGCCCCGCAATTTGCCTTTCAGGCGCAGATTATCAAAGACTCACCCTTCATGGCTGATAGCTGGAAAATTTCTGCCTTTGCGCCAAAATCTGTCGTGCATGACGCATTGCTGGCGCATGATGAGGCTCTCGACTGGGAACCCGAAGTCGTGCTTTCAGGGCGAGAGGTGGATAAGGACAGGCCCGAAGACTGGATTCTGGAAGCCTGGCTGTCCCGTCCCCCCGGTGATGCGGAACTGGCGATGGTGGCTGTCCTGTTTGATCATGGGACACCGGAACTGACCATTGAAAAACTGCCCGATGAAGACTGGATTACGATAAGCCAGCAGGGGGTTGAACCAATCAGGGCCGGAAAATTTTATATCCATACACCCGATCATCAGGCAGATACCCGGCCCGGAACGGTTAATTTCTGTATTCCGGCGAGTCAGGCCTTTGGCACTGGCCAGCATGAAACCACCGCTGGCTGCCTTGCGATGCTGGATGAAATGAAACAGTCCGGTCTGGTTGCCCGGTCCATCGCCGATATTGGCACGGGAACCGGCCTGCTTGCCTTTGCCGCAATGCATTTATGGCCACATGCCCGCGCCACTGCCACGGATATTGATCCGGTTTGCGTAGATGTGGTCGATCATAACGCGAAGGGAAATTTTGTCTCCATGGGGGCTGGTCAGGGGGAACTGACCATGATTGTCGCAGACGGAATGGATAACGCCCTGTTACAGGCGCGCGGTCCCTACGATCTGCTGATTGCCAATATCCTTGCCGGCCCCCTGATTGAACTGGCGCCCGATTTTGGCGCATCTGTGCCAGCGGGCGGCAATCTGTTGCTGGCGGGCCTGCTGGAAACGCAGGAGAAAAAAGTCCGCCGTGCCTGTTTCAGGGCCGGGTTTCGTCTGGCCCGGCGCCGTGTTCATGGAGACTGGTCAATTCTGTGGCTCAGAAAACGTCCCGGCACCTGACTCTCATTCGCACCGTCATAGTCCGGAGCAGTGCAGCACTGGTTATCCTCTGCGCAGTTTACGCTGTTGCTGCTTTTGCCGGATCGTCCATTCCGCGCAATGCGGGGTGGGATGAGACAGATCAGGGGGTTGAAATCATCGTTGAAACCAACGGATTGCATACCGGAATTGTCATGCCGCTGGTGACAGGGCAAAAAGACTGGCGCCCGGACTTTCCGGCAAGCGATCTTGCCGAGTCCACCCTGCCCTATACCCATATATCCGTAAGCTGGGGCGCGAGGGAGATCTTCCTCAACACACCTGAATGGACGGACCTTTCTGCCCGAACAGCCCTTAAAGTAGGGACCATCGGCGACCCCGGTCTTTTGCATGTCGCGCATTACATTCGCCCGGCCGCAGGAGAAAACTACCGTATCGTGCGCCTGCGTCCTGCTGAATATACACGGCTCGTCAAGGATATTGAGGCCCATATCTATCTGTCTGGCAGCGAGAGAAAATCCTATCCCGGTTATGGCAGGGCGGATGTGTTCTATGATGCTCCCGGACGCTACTCACCGTTACTGACTTGTAACCAGTGGACATCCAATCGCCTTGCCTCTGCCGGAGTCAGGGTGGGCCTGTGGTCACCCTTTTCCGGCGGTGTAATGAAGTGGTTTCCTGCCTCCTGACAAGCCCTGACAGGCAAGGGCCGGAAGCCTTATTCCGGGCCTGTTCCGGACTGCTTTATCGGCCCATTTCAGCGCGAAGCAGCAACAATGTCCGCCCATCCGGCCTCATCTATTACCTCAATGCCCAGTTCAGCCGCTTTCTTCAGTTTGCTACCTGCCCCCGGACCGGCCACAACAAGGCCGGTTTTTGCAGAAACCGATCCTGCCGCCTTTGCTCCGAGCGATTCTGCCTGCGCCTTCGCTTCTTCGCGGCTCATGGTTTCGAGCTTGCCAGTAAACACGATGGTCTTGCCCGACACTGTGCTTTCACGGGTTTCCACCACATAAACTGGCGGTGAAACTTCAGACAGCAAATCATCCCACACACGCAGGTTATGCGGCTCATGGAAGAAATCTACCAGAGCAAAACCGATAGCCGGGCCAATGCCGTCCGTCCGGACTTCAAGAATGGATTTGATCGCATCTGTCCGGCGCTTTTCAAATGTAGTTTTTGCCTCACCCTCGGCGCGCGGATTGCCTGCCAGATACAGACGGATCTCTTCAGCCTTGCCCGGCAGGAGGTGAATGTCTCCCAGTCCTTTCAGCAGGTCGCGTGCCGTAACCGTGCCGATATGCCGGATACCAAGCGCAAACAGTAATCGCGCAGAATCCGGGCTACGGCGCTCTTCGATACTTGCCAACAGATTATCCACAGACTTGTCCTGCCAGCCTTCCAGAGCAAGAATATCCTTGCGCCTGCGATGAAGGCGGAAAATATCCGCAGGGTTTTCAAGCCAGCCAAGTGCAAAAAACTCTTCAATGGTCTTTTCACCAAGCCCTTCAATATCCAGCGCCCCCCGGCTGACAAAATGGACCAGTCTTTCTGTCCGCTGGGCCGGGCAAATCAGCCCGCCTGTGCAACGGACATCGACCTCTCCTTCCTCGGCAACAGCCTCGCTTCCGCATTCGGGGCAATGATCAGGAAAGACGAAATCTGGCCGATCTTCTTCCGGAGTCAGGTTTTCAAGAATTTGCGGAATGACATCGCCTGCCCTCTGTACCAGAACCCTGTCACCGGGACGAACACCAAGACGCGCGATCTCGTCACGATTATGCAATGTCGCATTGGTGACTGTTACCCCGCCCACCAGAACCGGAGCGAGACGGCCAACCGGAGTCAGCTTGCCCGTGCGGCCCACCTGAATATCAATCGATTCCAGAGTGGTTTGCGCCTTTTCCGCCGGAAACTTGCGCGCAATAGCCCATCTCGGTGCCTTGGCGACAAAACCCATTCTCGCCTGATAATCGAGCCGGTCAACCTTGTAGACAACGCCATCGATCTCATAGGGCAAATCAGGCCGGCTCGCCGCAATGGAGCGATAATGCGCCAGCATATCTTCAAGATCACCACAAAGCCTGAGATCGGGCGAAACGGGAAATCCCCATGCTTCAATCTGTCGCATGACTTCAAACTGGGTTTTCCCCGGAACTGACGATGCCGCGCCCCAGCCATGCGCCCAGAATCGCAATGGCCGCTGCGCCGTAACCGATGCGTCTTTCTGGCGCAGGGAGCCGGCAGCCGCATTGCGCGGATTAGCGAAGGTTTTTTCTCCGGCCTCTGCCTGTGCATGGTTCAGTTCAGCAAGGGCAGATTTTTCCATATAGACTTCGCCGCGCACTTCGAACACATCCGGCGCCCCGGAAATATACCGGGGAATATCCGCGATATGGGCAACATTAGCGGTGACATTTTCTCCGGTCTGCCCATCGCCGCGGGTTGCGGCAACAACCAGCTCCCCCGCCTCGTAGCGCAGGGAGCAGGAGAGGCCATCAATCTTGTCTTCCGCCGTAAATGCCACGGATACATCCTCTGGCAGACCCAGAAAACGCCTCGCACGGGCAACAAAGTCAGCAACTTCAGTGTCATCAAATGCATTGTCGAGGCTCATCATCCGGACTTCATGCCGGACCTTTGACAAGGGAGATGCTGCAACTTCGTGACCGACCACCCGCGAGGGAGAATCATTCCTGACCAAGTGCGGAAAGGCAGTTTCCAGTTCCGCATTACGGCGCATGAGTGCATCATATTCCTGATCGGAAATTTCGGGCGAGTCATCTCCGTGATACAGGCGATTATGCCGGGCAATCGTGCGGGCCAGACGCATCAGTTCATTGGCAGCTTCAGCTTCCGTCATTTGGGCTGTATTACTCATACGCCTTCCAGCAATCTCTTTGCCTGGGCGCGTGCCTCCTGCGTAATTTCTGCGCCTGACAGCATACGTGCAATTTCTTCGCGCCGGGCAGCCGCATCCAGTAAAACAACAGATGTGCGTGTCACAGTGTTTTCCGATGATTTGGCAATCAGATAGTGAGAATGGCCGCGCGCCGCGACCTGCGGCGAATGGGTTACGACCAGCAATTGCGCCCCGTCAGAAAGGCGCGCCAGTCGTTCTCCTATTGCACTGGCCACTGCCCCGCCTACACCCCGGTCAATCTCGTCAAAAATCATGCTCGCGGCACCGCCATTTTCCGCCAGTGCTACTTTCAAGGCCAGAATAAACCGGCTTAACTCCCCGCCACTGGCAATCTTGTTGAGCGGTGCAAAATCCGCCCCCGGATTGGTCGCAATCAGAAACTCGACCGTATCCATCCCTGCTTCGTTCCACTTGTCTTCGGGCAAGGCGGAGACTCTGGTCTGAAAACGCGCAGCGTCCAGTTTGAGGGGGGCAAGCTCATTCGCAACGGCTTCATCCAGCCTGCCGGCCGCCTTTACCCGCTCCTGATGGAGCACATCTGCCCGCTCAAGATAGATTCTGGCACCTTCCCTCGCGGCTAGTTCCAGTGCATCCAGCTCTGCCTCTCCCCCCTCGATAGCATCCAGCGCACTACGAAATCCGCGCATGATTTCTGGAAGGTCATCAACCTCGCAGCGATGCTTGCGAGCAACGGCACGCAGATCAAACAGGCGTGTTTCCGCCCGGTCCAGTTCTGCCGGGTCAAATGTCAGCGCATCCGCAGCGGCTTCCAGCCGCCCCTCGGCTTCACCCGCTTCAATCACCGCACGATCCAGAGCGGCCAATGCTTCAGCCAGAAGGGGATGTTCACCCGCGATCCGGTCAAGCTTGCGCGCTGCCACTCGCAAATTGGCCAGTGGCGATTCTGATCCTTCCCACAAATGGCGCAAATCGACCAGATCGGCAGCCAGCCGCTCCCCTTTCTGCATGGCAGATCGCGTTTCAGCGAGGCGCGATTCTTCACCGGCCTGAGGTTCCAGAGCTGTCAATTCTGCCAGATGGGCAAGCAGCAAATCCTGCTCTGCCCGTGCTGTCTCCAGAGCAGCGCGCGCACTATCAAGGCGGGACCGGGCCTCTCTCCACCGTATCCAGGCATCTTTCACCCCGGCAATATCGGCATTGGCAAACCTGTCCAGCAAGGCACGGTGGCCCGCAGGATTGACCAGACCCCGATCATCATGCTGCCCGTGCAGCTCCACCAGAAATGGAGCAAGTGCGCGCAACAGCGCAACACTGACCGGCTGATCATTGACATAGGCCTTGCTCCGCCCATCCGCGCTGAGCGATCGCCGGATTATCAACGCCTCACCCGGCTCCCGAATGATATCTGCTTCATTCAGAATATCTGCAATCCCTGCCGGTTCACGGGCAAATTCGAAACTGGCTGTTGCGCGAGCCTTGTCAGATCCTGCCCGCACAAGGGCACTGTCAGCCCGATTGCCCAGCACCAGCCCCAGAGCATCAAGCAGGATAGATTTCCCGGCGCCCGTTTCACCTGTCAGCACACCCAGACCGCCGGAAAAATCCAGATCCAGTGCTTCAATCAGGACTATGTTACGTATGGAAAGGCGAGACAGCATAGGCAGTGTGTTTCCTACCTCATGCACCACTATTCGTCACTGTCTTTCTGGAACAGCGTGGGAACAGGAATAATCAGCTGGCAGTAACGCCGGGCGCCTTGCTCTGGATCAGACTGTAAGCCTTGTCATACCATTTGCTACCGGGATAGTTCGCTCCCAGCACGGCGGCATATTTTACAGCCTCTTCCGGAATACCCAATGCCAGATTGGATTCAACCAGACGATACAGGGCTTCGGGCGCGTGGCTGGTTGTCTGGAAATTATCGACGACATTCTGGAAACGAATATCCGCCGCAAGCCATTTACCCGACTTCTGATAGAAACGACCGATTTCCATTTCCTTGCCTGCCAGATGGTCATCCACCAGGTCCAGCTTCAGCCGGGCATCGGCGGCATAGGCGGTATTGGGGAAGCGGCGATCAACCTCTTGCAAGGCAGCGCGTGCCTGTTCGGTTACTTTCTGGTCGCGCTCCACATCGCTGATCTGTTCGTAATATGACAGGGCGATAAGGTAATAGGCGTAAGGCGCATCCTTGTTGCCGGGGTGGATCGACAGAAAGCGTGTCGCCGACTGGATCGCATTATTGTAATCGCGCGCAACGTAATAGCTGAAGGCGCTCATTAACTGGGCACGGCGCGCCCAGGGAGAATAGGGGTGCTGACGCTCAACCTCATCAAACAGGGCGGCCGCCATTTTCGTGTTGCCCTGATCAAGCCTGCGTTTTGCCTCGGTATAGAGCGTATCCACATCGCGCGCGACATAGGCCACTTCCTTGTCATTCCCGCCGCGACTGGCGCAGCCGGAGGTCAGGATCGTGGAAACGGCAAGCCCTGCCAGAAGGGCTGTGCGAACAGGCGAGAGATATTTTGCGCTGGATATCATGTTGCGCCTATAGCCAGCAACGACCTGAACGCCAAGTGAAGTTGTGCACTCCATGCACATCGCAATTTCCGCCCCGCTCTCCACCCTTATGGAGCAGCACATAGGGAAAATGCGTAATATGCGATAAAAGCGCCATTAGCTATCCTCAGAGTAAGATGGAATCATGAAAACTGGCATTAAAATCAGGGAAATACTGGACCCTCCGGTGCCCATTGCCATTCGCGACGAGTTTACCATTCTCGCGGCCACCCGGTTACAGCTTCATTCCCGCCATCTCTTTGCAGGTCTGATGATCACCCTGCCTCCGCTGTTTTTGGCAGTAACGCCTGACATTCTTTCAGAAGTCTGGGCGGTTGTTCCCTTTATCGCATTCCTTCTGTTTCTTGCCGGTTATCTTTCCCTTCGCGGCGATCTGAGAATCAGCGATAATGTTTATCGCGCCCGCAGACTCATCCGCAATGCAACCCGCTATTCCCTGATTATTGCCGTGCTGGCCAGCATATGGTGCATCACCAACTGGATCACGGC
>JBKEEC010000346.1:0-4592 GCA_047975785.1 Sphingomonadaceae bacterium
CATCATCGGCCAGCCTTTCGCAATTGCTTGCTGGACGGACGGCAGCGAAAGCGAGGCAAGGAGCGCTTCCTTGCTCTCCCACGCCTCGGTGATCCAGAGGATGTCGTTGTCAACCGGGTCATTGGCGACGATATAGCTCAGGCTTCCGGGCATGTCGTCCAGCCCATCGAGCAAGACAGCCGACAGCGCCGCGCGCTGGCCAGCTTGTGCCTTCATTTTGCCAATCAAGCCATACATCGGCAGAGCTCCTTTTAAGCCCGTCGCTGTGGCACAACCGGCTACGAGGACTGTCGATCCCACAATCAATGTCCGGCGATCCACGTCCCAAATCTCGCATCTTCCATTAGACAATGCTCATAAGCCTTCGAAAGGCGGGAATCAAATGTCAAAATCAATCCACTAGACAGCAGAAACATTCAGAAATTGAGGAACAGGGCCATTCCACCCGTCATCGGGCAGTTTATCATCCTGCAGGTTCTGCTCAGGCCTGTCAGGTTTTCCTGCAGATGAGCGTGTTTTCTTGCGAGGACGCTTTTTGGGTTCCGGTTGTGCCTCATCTGTCGGCCCGCCCTGCCCGGAAAGCTCGTAAACAGGGATTTGGGCGCCGGTCAGCTTTTCCACATTGGCAATGGCTTCACGGTCTTCGGGAGTGACAAAGGTAAAGGCCCGCCCTTTTGCACCTGCGCGGCCTGTCCGGCCTATGCGGTGAACGTAATCATCCGGGTGCCATGGCGTATCGAAATTGAAGACATGGCTTACACCCTTGATGTCCAGACCGCGCGCGGCCACATCGCTGGCAACCAGAATATTGATTTCACCCTGTTTGAACAATTCCAGCTCGGCCAGGCGGCTTGTCTGATCCATATCTCCATGAATTTCACCACTGGCAAAGCCATGGCGCTTCAGGCTCTTGTTGATTTCACGCACGGTTGTTTTGCGATTGGCAAAGACGATCGCCGTTTGCACATCATCTGTTCGCAGTAATTCGCGCAGGGCTTCGCGCTTCTTGCGCGGCGATACCATAACCTTGAACTGGGCAATATTCTGATTGGTAGAGGCCGGGCGGGCGACCTCGATCCGTTTGGGATTATCGAGAAAAGTCTTGCCCAGCTTTTCAATCGGCGGAGGCATGGTAGCCGAAAAGAGCATGGTCTGGCGTGTCGCGGGCAGTTTGGAACAGATAAATTCAATATCGGGAATAAATCCCATATCGAGCATCCGGTCTGCCTCGTCGATCACCAGTAACTCGCAGCCGGTGAGAAGGATTTTCCCGCGTTCAAACAGGTCCATCAGGCGTCCGGGTGTGGCAATCAGCACGTCCACGCCTTCATCCAGCGCCTTGACCTGATCTCCCATTTGCACTCCGCCAATAAGCAGCGCCATGGACAGATCATTGTTCACGCCATATTTTTCAAAATTCTCTGCCACCTGAACTGCCAGTTCACGTGTCGGCTCAAGAATGAGTGAACGCGGCATTCTTGCCCGCCGCCGCCCATTGGCGAGAATATCAATCATGGGCAGCACAAAGCTGGCGGTCTTGCCCGTGCCGGTTTGTGCTATGCCAATGATGTCCTTCATCATCAGCACAGCCGGAATAGCCTGCGCCTGAATGGGAGTCGGTTCTGTATAGCCTGAAGCGTCAACCGCTTTCAGCAGTTCTGGTGAAAGGCCGAGATCGGCAAAACTCATAATATCCCTGACAATTGTTATAGGGACAATACCTTACCCGATTAACTTTGACCCAGTTAAAGGGGTAAGGTGATCATCAAAATAATGTGCTGCGCCTTACGTTAAAGGGCCAAAAAGTCAATAATAGTTCGGATCAGGGCTTTATTGCACAAGTTGCAGGGGAAACCATATTGCGCAGCAGCCCGGCTGAAACTATAGCACTTCTGCGCATGGGGGAATATGCTTCTGCGGAGGTTAGAAGCCCTGGCCCGGATGTGACATATTTCCTGCTCCTGCCTTCCTGGGAGTGTTCCGGATACGGTTTTGACCGTAACGACCGCTTCAGGAGAGATGCCAGATGAGCGATACAGACCTCACACACATACCTACACCGCGCCGCAAGCCACGCGCGAAACAGGCCCGCCTTGCAAACCGGCAAGTCAAGCCCGCCACGGCGATGATGGGGTTTGGCTATGATCCGCTCCTGTCTGAGGGGGCACTGAAACCGCCAATCTTCCAGACATCTACCTTTGCCTTTGAAAGTGCTGCGGCAGGCAAACGCCATTTCGAGATATTGACCGGCAAGCGTGAAGGCAATGCCGACGGGCTGGTCTATTCCCGCTTCAACGGGCCTAATCAGGAAATCCTCGAAGACCGGCTTTCTATCTGGGACGGAGCCGAAGATGCTCTGGTTTTTTCCAGCGGCATGACCGCCATTTGCATATTGATGCTGGCCTGTTGTTCTGCAGGCGATGTGATTGTCCATTCCGGCCCGCTCTATGCGGCAAGTGAAGGATTTGTTTCGCGCGTGCTGGACAGGTTTGGCGTAAGTTACGTGGATTTTCCTGCCGGAGCGAGCCGGGCAGAAATGGACAATGTGCTGGAGCAGGCAAAACAACAGGCCAATATAGCGGGCGGAAAGGTCGCCCTGATCTATCTGGAAAGCCCCGCTAATCCGACCAATGCCCTGGTTGATATCGAGGCAATGCAGCAGGCCCGCAATACGGTTCTGGGAGCAGAAGGGCCGCCCATTGCCATAGATAACACCTTTCTTGGCCCACTCTGGCAGAGGCCACTGGATCATGGCGCTGATATTGTTGTCTATTCCCTGACCAAATATGTAGGCGGACACTCCGATCTGGTAGCAGGCAGTGTATCGGGTGCGAAAAAATGGCTCGACCCGGTGCGGGCGCTGCGCAACACGATGGGCGGCATATGCGATCCCAATACCGCATGGATGCTGCTGCGAAGTCTGGAAACCGTTGAATTGCGCATGACCCGTTCTGCCGAAAATGCAGCTTATGTCTGTGCTTTCCTGCGTGATCACCCCAAGGTTGAGGGGTTGGGATATCTGGGCTTTATACAGGACAGGTCGCAGCAGGATATTTTTGACCGCCATTGCCTTGGGGCGGGAAGCACATTTTCCCTGTTCGTCAAGGGCGGAGAAGAGGAATCCTTCCGCTTTCTCGACCATCTGGCCGTAGCCAAACTCGCCGTAAGCCTGGGCGGAACAGAAACCCTTGCCAGCCATCCGGCTTCCATGACTCATCTGTCCGTTCCCGATCAGCGCAAGGCAGCACTGGGTATCACGGAAAATCTGGTGCGTATTTCTATCGGCATAGAAGACGCCGATGATCTGATTGCGGACTTCGATCAGGCGCTGGCCGCGATGTGACAATATGCGTCAGCACAGATGGCTCTTCTGCCATGCTGCAATGATGTTGACCCATCAGCCTTTTTCGCGTTTTCGCTCAATCATGGTCCAAACGGACCGGAACGCCCGCCCTGCCGGGCTGGCAGGAGCAAAAGCACCGACAGGCTCACGCCTGACAGCAGACTGCTCCACCACGCTGGCCAACGGAATCGCAGGCCATTCGGGGTGCTCTTCACGCAAGTTCCGGTGGAGGGTCCGCCGCATATCCAGCATCGAAAGAACCGGCAGAACCGGCGGGTGAGAGCGCCCATGTTCGGACACTTCCTGCACCACCAGATCAAGCGCACGGCGGGATAAAGGCGATGGCGGCAGAGGCACAATCACCATATCCGCCGCCCGGATAATCTGGGCGCTTACCTCATTGAGCACAGGCGGACAGTCCAGGATGATCCGCTCATAATCCTGAGCAAGCTTTTCTGTCAGGCGGGCCAGACGCTTGCGTTTACCGATTTGCAGCAATTGCCGGTCAAGTGCACGGATGCTTTCATCTGCCGGCAACACGTCAAGACGCGGCCACCGCGTAGGCTCGATCAACTTTGACGGAGCCTTGTTGCGCGCAAAAATAGATTCCGCCGCGTGTTTTGTCTTTGGATCAAGCCCAAGCAAGTAACCCGCACCGCCAGCCGCATCAAGGTCCCACAACAGGGTGCGGCGACAGGAAACCATGGCAGAACAATAAGCGAGGTTTACAGCCAGTGTCGTCTTACCAACACCTCCCTTGACGCTGTAAACCGCAATCACTGTCATAAAGGCACTGCCTCCTGCCCTTGGCTTTAGAGTGTGATGACAAAAAGTGGGCACCGGTTTTTATCAAAAAATCACACGACAACAAAAGTATAAAGAGCGGGATGTGATTCTGTCATATGTCATCCCGCTCTAATGTGCTCCCTGATACGGACCGTCATGCGGAGATACTGCCAGCACAGGACCGCTCCCGTAACAGGACCAAAACAGGGCTGTCACATAGCGGAGCATATTTTGCCGTCAGGGCAAATAGTCAGGACGAACGGCAGGCGGGCAAACAACCGGACAGACAGGGCGCCTGTCCTGCAGCTGAATCAGTCAGCCATATCCGTCAGCCGTCGAAATCGCTGCCGATCGAGGTGGAACGTGTCGGCGCTGATGCGGTTATCCGCAATGCTTCAGCAGACAGGCTCAGTGAACCGATTTCGTCTGCGTCATCTTCTTCATCAGGAAGAATCCGCTGCAG
>JBKEEC010000347.1:0-3189 GCA_047975785.1 Sphingomonadaceae bacterium
CCGCCACCAATGATGTGGATCTCTTGAGTCATGTTGTGCACCTATGCTTGCAGCGCGCGGGGTTCAAGTCCAGTAAGACAGACATGACAAGACAGGCACTCATTCAGCACCGCCCCTGGCTGTTGGCTAGTATAGTGGCGGCTGCCGCATATTATGTGTTGCGGGATACGGCACTGGGTGAATTATGGATTGCGCTGGTAAAGGGCTCTGCGGTTGGATGTCTGGCGGGCTATGCTTTTTTCCGGTTTCATACGCGTGATGCCCGATGGATGTCATTGATCCTCGCGCTTGGCGCACTGGGGGATATGGTGATTATCTTCTGGTTCGAAGCGGGTGGAGCATTTTTCTTTGCCAGCCACATTGTCGCGATTTTCTTTTTTCGCAGGTTTCCGCGCGCAAAAACAGCCGGAAGCCAACGTATATTGGCATTATCGCTCCTGATCCTGACACCGTTGATAAGCGGATGGCTCGCCGGTTCCGTGCTGGCCTGTGTGTACGGGCTGGGCCTTGGAGCAATGGCGGCTATAATCTGGCTCAGCAGGTTTCCACGCTATCGTGTCGGCGCCGGCGCCATCCTGTTTGTAGTGTCAGACTTTTTGATCTTTGCGGGCCTTGGTCCACTGGAATGGGAAAACCTTGCCTATTGGCTGGTCTGGCCTGTCTATTACTGGGGGCAATTCCTGATTTGCACTGGCGTGATCCAGCAATTGCGACGGGAACATCTGGCCTAAAGCCTTGCGTTTAAACATTGAATCAGAAGAAAAACTATATCTTCCTGTTTTACCGCATTTTCCACGTCCATTTTCCACGTCGAAGTATAAAGTCTATCAATCTTTTCTGAAAAATGCCCTAACGCATCTTCACTATCCGGTTGGCCATATCTTCCCATAATTGCGGGGAGGATGCGCCAATCAGCCCTGTGCGATTGACTTCACTCACCTTGTAGGGCGAGCCATCAGGGCGCGCGGCCTTTCCTCCTGCTTCATTCAGCCACAGAACACCGGCGCCATGATCCCATGGTAGCGTCCGTTCAAACAGCGACACGTCATTTTCGCCAAGAGCAAGACGCGGATATTGCTCTGCAGCGCAGCGAGGAATATCAACAATGGTGTAATGCGGAAAGATGTGTGTCTTGAGGCTTTCCTGCTGTAAAGGGGTCGTGAAAAGCGTTGAAACCGCTACAACTGGCGGGGAGACATCCGTTGTTTTGGCATGAATGCGCTCGCCATTGATAAATGCCCCCTCTCCGCGCCGTGCATGGCAGAGCCGGTCCTGAAGCGGATCGAAAATCCATCCGGCGATGACCTCGCCTGCATCGGCAAGTGCGACGATTATTCCAAAAGGAGGGCGTCCCTGTGCAAAATTGTGAGTTCCATCCACAGGGTCTACAATCCAGCAGGGGCCTGACAGATTATCGAGAATTGACGGATCTGCATGGGCCGCTTCCTCCCCGACAAAGGCAATATCGGGGGCCAGAGTGTGCAAGGCTTCACGCAGGAATTGTTCGGTCTCCCGGTCTGCAATCGTAACAGGATCGCCCTGGGATTTTTCTTCAATGTCGGTATCGGCAAGATTGCGATAACGTGGAAGGATGGCTCGTTGCGCTGCAAACTGCAGCAAATCCCGCATTTCTCCGTCGAGCGGTTTCATGAGCGGTAATCGGCATTGATAGCGATATATCCATGGGTCAGATCGCACGTCCATACCGTGGATGCCCCATCGCCAAGTCCTATATCCACCTCAATCGAAACCTCTTGTCCCGATAAGTGCCGGGCAACCGGAGTTTCATCATAATCTGCCAAAGGTTGTCCGTCGCGGGCGGCCCAGATACCGCCAAAGCCGATAGAAAGCCGATCCCTGTTGGCAGGCTCTCCGGCTTTGCCCACAGCCATAACGACACGCCCCCAGTTTGCATCCTCCCCGGCAATGGCGGTTTTGACCAGGGGCGAATTGGCTATGGCCAGACCAATACGCCGTGCGCTGTCATCGGATACTGCGCTGGTCACCGTTATGGCTATGAATTTTTGTGCGCCTTCGCCATCACGCACAACCAGTTGGGCCAATTGCCGACAGACATCATGCAGTGCAGATGCAAAAGCGTCTGCTCCGGCATCGTCAAAGCTGGCAAGGGTGCGATTGCCTGCCTTTTGCGTTGCAAAGGCCAGCACAGTATCACTGGTAGAGGTGTCGCTGTCTACGGTGATGCAGTTGAAGGTGGAGTCACTGGATTCAGACAATAGCTGCTGAAGGAACCCGGGCGTAATGGCCGCATCGGTAAAGATATAGCCAAGCATTGTTGCCATATCGGGGGCAATCATCCCGCTGCCCTTGATTATTGCACTGATATGGATGCGTTTTCCGTCAACAATTGCCTGCGCACAGGCACCTTTGGCAAATGTATCGGTGGTGCCAATAGTGTTGGTCGCATCCTCCCATGAACAGGGCGATGCCTCCAATACAGTTTCAACACCGGCGCGAGCCTTGTCCTTGGGGAGCGGAACCCCGATAACACCTGTGGAGGAAACAAACACTTCTGTTTTCTTGCAGCCAAGATGCGTGGCTACCTGGGTCATGATCTGCTCAACCGCTTCCCGTCCCCGATATCCGGTAAAGGCATTGGAATTACCTGCATTGACAATCAGTGCACGGGCACGGCCCTGCTTTACCTGGTCGCGCCCTGTTTCCACTTCGCTGGAGCAGCAGATATTGCGCGTGAACACGCCTGCAACGGCGGTGCCTTCTGCAAGCTCGGCAAAGGTCAGATCGCACCGGTCCCAGTCCCTGTAATGCGCGCGTGCTATTCGCAGCGTAACACCATCAATGTCGGGAAGGTCAGGAAATGGGATGGCGAGAGGGGAGCGTGCAAGATCCATGAAGACTGCGCTTAATGATTGTTCGCAAAAGTGGCAATGGGTGACGGGAATGGGTGGCAGATATGGGTGTAGCGGGCATCGGAAAGGGGCCGGCCAATGTCAGGAGAAGGAATTATTATTGTCTTATGGACTTATTCACTCCCTGACCTTATCTAGCACTCGTCATGATCCGTCGTTTGCTAGCCTGCCTTGCCCTGATATCCGGCCTTGCTGCCGCAGGTGCGCCCGTGCATGCGGCTATGGCGGCAACCATGAACATGCCAGAGCAAAGCCGGGCAGTTGCTGTTTCCCAACGGGAAAACATCTGTATTTCAGG
>JBKEEC010000348.1:0-9840 GCA_047975785.1 Sphingomonadaceae bacterium
GCTTCAACCTGCAGCGTGGAGGCACCAAGGCGCACACCATTTTTACATCCCAGACCAACAAACCTCAGCGGACCACGAACAGTCGGAACCTTATGACGGGTGGTAACCCGCCCGAACAGGCTCGGCTCCCGGATCGTGCAGCCTTCCATGCTGATTTCCGGTCCTGTTGCGGCCAGTATTCCGTCAAATCCACCAGACAGATTGCCTTTTCCTCCAGCCTTGATGCCAATCGGGCCAAACGGCATTTCCAGCAAGGCACGACCATCTTCCATATCCAGCACCAGATCAGGCAGGGTAAATGGCTCTATCGAATCGGTATAAATCACCCGGTCCAGACTGCCAAAGCTCAGTCGGCCATCTGCCCAGCGCCCATACAGTCTGGGTTTTACCAGCCGCACGGAATGAATCTCCGGCATTCCCCAGCGATAGGCCAAAGCAATTTCCGCCCGTTCAATTGTCATATCTGGCCGCTGTGGATCACCGATTACAATATCGGTCAGCACCTGGGAACGATAATCAACACTGCTCACATTATAGGTGGCCGGCACATCGTAACTGTCGAGCTGTCCGGAAATATAATAATCGGCGATTTTTTCTCGCCCGAACCACACCGAAGCAAAGGAAACAACCAGTATAGCAGCAAGGGCGAGCAAGCCGGCACGCAGCCAGCGACGTCGCACAGGGGGAACTTCCTGCGCAATATCAGTCGCTTGCAATTGCACCTCTGTCATGACACCCCACTTGCGCACACGCCCCGTTACAGGCAATGCCGTATTATCGAAACATATGGCGGGGGCAAGGGTGCTGCAAGCTGACGAAAAATCATCTGCACATTCCCGTGATCCGGATCACGCCGGTCTCGGACACAGGGCGCGCCTTCGTTCGCGCCTTCTCGGCGGCGGGGCAGAGGCACTGGCGGATTACGAACTGCTGGAATATTTATTGTTTGCCAGCATCCGGCAGGGTGACACCAAACCTGCAGCCAAGCGTTTACTTGCGCATTTCGGGTCACTCGCAGGTGTGCTCAATGCAGACGCGGATGCGCTCCAGCAAGTAAGCGGTATTGGCAAAACCAGTGCCGCTGCCCTGAAATCGGTTGCACTTGCTGCCCGCCGCATGGCTCGCAACACCATTCAGGATGCCCCCATTCTGTCCAGTTGGCAGGCCCTGATCGACTATCTGACCATCGACATGGCACATCTCAATTTTGAGCGGGTGCGCGTGCTCTATCTGGATACGAAAAACCGGCTCGTGCTGGATCACCATGCCGGTGATGGCTCCATCGACGAGGCTGCCATCCACCCACGCGAAGTCGTAAAAAAAGCACTCGACATTGGTGCATCGGCTCTCATTCTCGTGCATAATCACCCCAGCGGAAATCCTGAACCCAGCCGGGCCGATATCCAGATGACCAATCGCATCGCCGAAGCGGGCCGTTATCTGGGAATTGTTGTGCATGATCATGTAATCATTGGCAGGGAAGGCCATGTCTCCCTTCGGGCAAAAGGGCTTATGTAATTCTGGGCGCGGGGCTTTGCCCGCACTGCCAAAACCGTGTCTGCCGGTTTATCATGGCTGGAAATAAGGCTCATGGGGCTTGATCTGTGCGATCTTGCAGCCTAGCCGCCCTGCAACCTGTTTTACCCAGTCAGCCGGAGTCTTTATCCATGGTCCCTCGTTACGCCCGCCCTGCCATGACCGCTATCTGGGAGCCGGAAACCAAATTCAGAATCTGGTTCGAGATTGAAGCCTACGCCACTGAAAAGCTCGGCGAACTGGGCGTTGTGCCCGTAAGTGCAGGCAAGGCCTTGTGGGACTGGTGGGCAACCAGCCCGAAAATCGATGTCGAGGCCATTGATGCGATTGAGGCGGTAACCAAACATGATGTCATTGCCTTTCTGACCTGGGTTGCAGAACAGGTAGGGGACGAGGCCCGCTTCATGCATCAGGGCATGACCAGCTCCGATGTGCTGGACACAACCCTGGCGGTTCAGCTCACAAGAGCCACCGATCTTCTGCTGGAAGATATGGATGCGCTGCTTGCTGCACTCAAACGGCGGGCAGAAGAGCATAAATACACGCCCACCATTGGCCGCAGCCACGGCATCCACGCTGAACCTGTAACCTTTGGTTTCAAAATGGCGCAGGCCTATGCAGAATTTGCCCGCAACCGGGAGCGCCTTGTCGCAGCACGCGCCGATATTGCCACATGCGCCATCAGCGGAGCAGTGGGCACTTTTGCCAATATTTCTCCTGAGGTGGAAGAGTATGTCGCCGGCAAGCTCGGCCTTCAGCCTGAAACGATTTCAACGCAGGTTATCCCGCGGGACCGTCACGCCATGTTCTTTTCCGTTCTGGCAGTAATTGCCAGCTCGATGGAGCGGCTGGCCATAGAAATTCGCCATTTGCAGCGCACCGAAGTACTGGAAGCAGAGGAATATTTCTCACCCGGCCAGAAAGGCTCCAGCGCCATGCCGCACAAGCGCAATCCGGTTTTGACAGAAAACCTCACCGGGCAGGCGCGCATGATCAGGGCCTATGCCATGCCTGCACTGGAAAATGTCGCCCTGTGGCATGAGCGTGATATCTCGCACTCTTCGGTTGAGCGTTATATCGGCCCCGATGCGACCATTGCGCTTGATTTCTCGCTCGCCCGGCTGACCGGGGTGGTGGACAAGCTGCTTGTCTATCCTGACCGGATGCAAAAAAATCTCGACCGGATGGGCGGGCTTGTCCACTCACAGCGTGTCTTGCTGGCACTCACCCAGGCCGGTGTCTCACGCGAGGATGCCTACCGACTCGTGCAGCGCAATGCCATGAAAGTGTGGGAATCTGACGGCGCGCTTTCCCTGCTTGACCTGCTCAAACAGGATGAAGAAGTCACAGCAGCATTAAGCACCGCCGAAATCGAGGACAGGTTCAATCTCGATTATCACTTCAAACAGGTTGATACAATTTTTGACCGGGTCTTCGGCTGAACAGGATACGTGTCTTCCCGCAGCCAAAACGCCCTTTTGATTGAAATGATTGACGCCTGATACACTTGGCGCAAATATGGGGCGCAATTATCGGGTTGGTAATGAAGCCGGCAACGGGAAAGGGTATTCGCTCAAATGCAGATTGTCCGCACAATAATATGGATACTTGTTACCGCCATTCTGGTCGCTTTTGTGGCCATGAACTGGGAATCGGTTCCCATGCGGTTCTGGCCGCTCGACAATGGTGATTACCTGCTGTTCGAATGGCCGGTAGGTTTTATCGCCATCATATTCTTTTTGCTTGGGTTTATTCCGTCATGGCTCTATTACCGGGGGATACGCTGGAGGCTGAACCGTCGTATCAACGCGCTGGAAAATTCCCTGCGTTCGGTTTCTGGCCCTTCTGCTTCCATCTCCGGGGCTGAAACAGCCACACCAAATGATGAAATACCAGCCACCACAGGATCTGACAGCTAATTGACATGAGTAACCCGATCTATCTTGCTCTTGATGTTCACCAGCTTGATGCCGCCCGCTCGCTGGCGGAAAAGCTGAAAGGCCATATTGGCGGGATCAAGCTCGGACTGGAATTTTTCTGTGCGCATGGTCATCACGGGGTGATGGAAATTGCCCATATTGGCCTGCCCATTTTCCTTGATCTCAAACTGCACGATATTCCCAACACGGTAGCAGGTGCCATGCAGGCCATTCATGTGCTGGAACCGGCTATCGTGACAGTCCATGCCAGCGGCGGACGGGCCATGCTGGAAGAGGCCAAGGCCGCTGCATCAGAAAACACCAAAGTCGTTGCGGTTACCATGCTGACAAGCCTGAATGAGCACGACATGGCGCGGATCGGATATTCAGGGTCATCTGCCGATCAGGTTATGCGACTGGCAGAACTGGCCGAGCTGGCCGGTCTGGATGGCATCGTCTGCTCCGGTCATGAAGTTGCCTCTGTCCACCAGCAATGGCGCGATGGTTTTTTTGTAGTGCCCGGCCTGCGTCCCGGAGGCAAGGCCACAGCGGACCAGAAGCGCGTTGTCACCCCGCGGCAGGCACGTGATGACGGGGCAAGCGTGCTGGTGATTGGCAGGCCCATTGCCCGCGCAGAAGATCCGGTTCAGGCCGCCAGAGAAATCGCCGCAACTTTGTAGCACATTTGCAAACGCCCTGTTCGCAGGCTGAAGAACTGCCTTTTCGCAGGTTGAAAACTGGATGTATTTTTCATGCAGGCACCTGAAATCAAAATCTGTGGACTTACCACACCGGAGGCAGTCGATTCCTGTATTGCCGCAGGAGCAGACTATTGCGGCATGGTCTTTTTTCCACCCTCTCCGCGTAATCTGACCCCCAGCGAAGCGGCTATTCTGGCCGAGCGTGCTGGTAATCACATCACCAGGGTCGGCCTGTTCGTCAATGCCGATGATCTGGCAATCCGGGAGGCAATTTCCGCCGGACAGCTAGATATTGTGCAATTGCACGGTTCCGAAACGCCTGAACGGGCTGCACAGATCCGGCAGCGATTCGGGCTTCGGGTATGGAAAGCCCTTCCGGTCAGTTCTGCCAGTGATGTGGAACAGGCGCTGCGATTTCGTGACAGTGCGGATCTTGTTCTTTTTGATGCCCGCGCTCCTTCAGATGCCAGCAGGCCCGGCGGTATGGGGCTGGTTTTTGACTGGTCGCTGCTGCTCAATTACCGGGGAGCAGGGCCATGGGGGCTGGCAGGCGGACTGACGCCGGATAATGTCGCAGAGGCCATCCGCATCACAGGGGCGCCACTGGTGGACACATCAACAGGTGTGGAATCCGCTCCCGGCATGAAGGATATGGACAGGATAGCTGCCTTCTGCCAAGCCGCTCGGCAGTTATGAGCACACACACAAACAGCTTCATGAACCAGCCTGATGAGCGTGGGCATTTCGGCCAGTTTGGTGGTCGCTATGTTGCTGAAACGCTGATGCCGCTGATCCTCGATCTGGAACGGCATTACCGCGAGGCAAAAGCAGACCCTGCATTTCAGGCGCAGTTTGATGATTTGCTGGAACATTATGTTGGCCGCCCCAGCCCGCTCTATTTCGCCGAGCGCCTGACCAGAGAGTTTGGCGGAGCTGAAATCTGGTTCAAGCGGGAAGAACTGAACCACACCGGCGCGCACAAGATCAACAATTGCATCGGCCAGATCCTGCTGGCGATTCGTATGGGCAAAACCCGCATCATTGCCGAAACAGGTGCCGGTCAGCACGGTGTTGCCACCGCCACTGTCTGCGCCCGCTTTGGCATACCCTGCGTTATCTATATGGGTGCCGTGGACGTGGCACGCCAGCAACCCAATGTGTTCCGCATGAAACTGCTGGGTGCCGAGGTCATTCCGGTCGAATCGGGTGCGAAAACGCTGAAGGATGCGATGAACGAGGCCCTGCGCGACTGGGTGGCGAATGTGCATGACACATTCTACATCATCGGCACCGCTGCAGGACCGCACCCTTACCCCGAACTGGTGCGCGATTTTCAGAGTGTGATTGGCCGCGAAGCCCGCGAGCAGATGCTCTCCCGCACCGGCAAGCTGCCTGACCTGCTGGTGGCGGCGGTTGGCGGCGGGTCCAATGCCATTGGCCTGTTCCACCCCTTCCTTGATGACCCTTCCGTTGACATGATTGGCGTGGAAGCTGCGGGATACGGGCTTGAAACCGGCCAGCACGCCGCCAGCCTGACCGGCGGCAGACCGGGCATTTTGCATGGCAACAAAACCTATTTGCTGCAGGATGAAGACGGCCAGATTACCGAGGCCCATTCGATCAGCGCCGGGCTGGATTATCCCGGCATCGGGCCTGAACATAGCTGGCTGCACGAAAGCGGCCGGGTCCGGTATATCCCCGTCACCGATGACGAGGCGCTCGAAGCTTTCCAGCAGTGTAGCCGGCTTGAAGGCATCATTCCCGCATTGGAAAGCTCCCATGCGCTGGCCGCGCTACCCAAGGTCGCGAAGGATTATGCAGAGGACCAGATCATCCTGGTCAATGTTTCCGGACGCGGGGACAAGGACATCTTCACCGTGGCCGATGCGCTGGGGGTGGAGATATGAAACTCTCTCCTGCCCGGCGTGGCGCTCTGATCCTTTGTCTGCTCGCTGTGATTTCCGTAATCTTGAGTATTTATCTCGTAGCATCGGAAACCGTTGGTTGGCTGGGCAACTCGAGTCGTCCCAATTTTTTCATGCTTGCCGCACCGTTCTTCTTGGCCTTGGTGGCCGCCGTCCTATGGGGTGCAGAAGAATGACCCGCCTCGCCCCATTTCGACTTTCTGACGCCTTCGCCAAACCCCATCCCGCGCTCGTCTGCTTCATTACCGCAGGCGATGGTGACACCGCCGCCAATCTTGACGCGCTCGTCGCCGGCGGCGCAGATGTGATTGAACTGGGTATGCCCTTCACCGATCCGATGGCCGATGGTCCGGCTATTCAGGCCGCCAATCTGCGCAGCCTTGCCAAAGGGACAGGCACGGTCGATGTGCTGAATATTGCCCGTGAGTTCCGCGCGCGCCACCCCGAAGTTCCGCTTGTGCTGATGGGCTATGCCAACCCGATGATCGCTCATGGGGCACAATGGTTTGCTGAGGAATCCCGCAAGGCCGGCGTCGATGGCGTGATCTGCGTTGACATTCCGCCCGAAGAAGATCCTGAGCTTGGCCCTGCCCTGCGTGAGGCAGGAATTGACCTGATCCGTCTCGCCACGCCGACAACAGATGCTACGCGCCTGCCCGCCGTGCTCGAAGGATCAGGCGGTTTTCTCTATTATGTCTCGGTCGCCGGTGTGACGGGCAAACAGCAGGCCGTGGTTGAATCGATTGACAAGGCCTTGCACCCTATCAAATCAGCAACATCCCTGCCGGTCGTCGTCGGGTTTGGCGTGCGCACACCGGAGCAGGCAGCGCAAATCGCAACGCTTGCCGATGGCGTTGTGGTAGGCTCCGCACTGGTTGAACTGATTGGACTTCATGGTGACAAGGCACCGGACAAACTCCTTGCTCTGGCATCTGCACTGGCGCAGGCTGTCCACACAGCCCGATAAGGAAATCTCATGAGCTGGCTTACCCGTGTTCGCAATTCCCTGCCATTTTCCAGCAAAAAAGACACGCCGGACAATCTCTGGACCAAATGTCCGAATTGCAGCGAAATGCTGTTTACCCGCGAATATGAAGAAAACATGTCAGTGTGTCCGCGCTGCGATCATCACGGACGGATCGGTGCGGATATGCGGATCGCGCAGATCATGGATAAAGGCTACAGGCTGCTGCCCGAACCTGTCGTGAAGGAAGATCCGCTCAAGTTTCGTGATACCAAAAAATATACTGACCGGCTGAAAGCGGCTCGTGCGAAAAACCCTTATCATGATGCCTTTCAGGTCGCTTCAGGCCAGATAGAGGGACATCCAGCCGTGCTGGGGGTGCAGGATTTCGGCTTTATGGGCGGCTCTATGGGGATGGCGGTAGGGGCGGCATTCTGTGCCGGCGCTCAGGAAGCACTTGACCGGCAGGGTAGCTATATCGTCTGCACCGCATCAGGCGGTGCCCGGATGCAGGAAGGCATATTAAGCCTGATGCAGATGCCCAAAGCCACCGTCATGACCCGCCGTCTGAAAGAGGCAGGACTGCCCTATATTGTCTTGCTCACTGACCCGACAACCGGCGGGGTTACTGCCAGCTATGCCATGCTGGGTGATATCCAGATTGCCGAACCGGGCGCATTGATCGGTTTTGCAGGACAGCGGGTGATTCAGGATACAATCCGCGAAAAACTGCCCGAAGGATTCCAGCGTGCAGAATATCTGTATGATCACGGCATGATTGATATGGTGGTTCACCGCCACCTCTTGCGGGAACGTCTGGGCCATTTACTTGGCTATTTGCGTCCACAACAGGCCGCCTGATCTCACTTCCCTGCTTCTGCCGCAGAAAAAATCAGATTTCCACCTGACTCCCCAGCTCTACCACGCGATTGGTAGGCAAGCGGAAAAAATCCATCGCTGTGGCCGCATTGCGCAGCATCCAGGCGAAGAGTCGCTCCCGCCAGACTGCCATTCCCGGTTTTTTGGAAGACAGCAGGGTTTGACGCGAGAGGAAAAAACTGGATTTCATCATATCAAACGGGCCGCCGGCATTTTCTACCTTGTCCAGCGCCCTGGGAATGTCCGTTTCTTCCATGAAGCCGTAATGCAGGGTTACACGGTAAAATCCGTCCTGCAGCTCCTTGACCTCAGCCCTGCATTGAGGATCGACATAGGGCTCATCAGCAATAGCAACGGTCAGGATCACCACCCTTTCATGCAATACCTTGTTATGTTTGATATTATGCAGCAGGGCCGAAGGCACACCTACGGTCGATGAAGCCATGAAAATGGCGGTTCCGGGAACCCGCGTTGCGCTGTTACGGGCAGATTTGGCGAATATCTCGATGGGCAGTGCGCTTTCCGTCATCCGGTCACGCATCAGCTTGCGTCCGCGCGCCCAGGTTGTCAGCAGGGTGAAAGCCACCGCACCCACCAGAAGCGGGAACCAGCCACCATCGGGAACCTTGGGCAAATTGGCAGCAAAGAATGCTCCGTCCACCAGGAAGAACACGGCCGCCACCGGAATGGCCCACCACAGTTTCCAGCGCCAGACAGCGACAAAAAGCACCACCATCAGGCAGGTATCAATCAGCATCGCACCTGTTACCGCAATCCCGTAAGCCGAAGCGAGGTTGGACGAGTTCTGGAATGTAATAACCAGTACAAGCACCGCAATCATCAGCACCCACTTGACACAGGGGATGTAGATTTGCCCCGCCTCGGTTTCGCTGGTGAGCAGCATGGACAGGCGCGGCACAAACCCAAGCTGGATCGCCTGATGTGTTACGGAAAATGCGCCCGAAATAACGGCCTGACTGGCTATGAAAGTTGCGCAGGTTGCCAGCAGCACAAGCGGCAGACGGTAGATTTCCGGTGCCATGACAAAAAACGGGTTCATGATCGCCTTGGCCGCTTCCGCTTCATCAAGGCTGATAATCATCGCCGCCTGACCGAAATAATTGAGCAGCAGACACGGCATCACAAAACCGAACCACGAAATTCGTAATGGCCCGCGCCCGAAATGCCCCATATCCGTATAGAGCGCCTCGGCCCCGGTAACGGCCAGAACGACAGAGCCCAGCGCCAGAAATGCCAGCCCTTTATCGGCAATGAAGAATTGCACCGCATACCAGGGGTTGAGTGCTACCAATACGCCTGGATGCTGGAACACCTGAATCGATCCGAGCACTGCCAGAACAATAAAATAGCTGACCATCACCGGCGCAAACAGGGCACCGATTTTAGCTGTTCCGCGCCGCTGCAGCAGGAACAGGGCAATCAGCAGCACCAGCGCGATCGGAATAACCAGCGGGCCGAGCGCCGGATTAACCACGGTCAGCCCTTCCACCGCCGAAAGCACCGATATGGCAGGCGTAATCATGCTGTCGCCATAAAACAACGCCGTGGCAAACACGCCCAGCACAACGGCCACCCAGCCATATCCCGTTCTTCCCAGCCTGCCGGAAATCAACGCCACAAGCGCCAGTGTCCCCCCTTGCCCGCGATTATCCGCCCGCATCAGAATAGCAACATATTGCAAGGACACGATAATCGTCATCGCCCAGAAGATCAGACTCACCACGCCCAGAATATGCAGACGATCGAGCGCCAGCGGATGCGGTCCGACAAAGGTTTCACGAAAAGCATAGAGCGGGCTGGTGCCAATATCACCAAAAACAACGCCTACCGCACCAACAGCCAGCGCCGCCTTGGAACCAGCATGTTTGCCTCCAGAACCATGGGGAGCAACGGAA
>JBKEEC010000349.1:0-1654 GCA_047975785.1 Sphingomonadaceae bacterium
AAACCGCTCTTCTCCTGTCTGAACCGGGTGCATTAAACCGGCGCAGTTTCTCCGGCAGTTTCTGCTTCGTCATCATCTGGCCTGCGGCCCACGCTCGACCAGTCAATCTTGCGGGTCGCATACATCACCCCGGCCAGCGCCACGAACAGCAGGACCGAACCAATCAGCAGTGACCACGCATCAAGGTTAAGCAGAACAAACAGCAGTGCATAAAGGCCTACCAGCAGAATGCCCATAAATCGTGCGCGTTTCCAGCTTCCCAGAACCGCCGCGCTATAGGCTGTCAGCAAGCCGATAATGGAAGCACTGGCGAGAATATAGGCTGCCGTAAATCCGATCACTTCTGCAAATGCGAGCAGTAACACGAAAAACAGGATCAGTCCGGCACCGGTCAGCAGATATTCTGCCACTGCCACACGTGCACCGCCTACAATATCAAACAGTAAATAGGCAAGGAACGTAAAGCCAATAAACAGGAAGCCGTATTTGACCGCACGATCGACCTTGGAATAGAGGTTTACCGGTTCGACCAGCCCGACACTGACAGACCTGCTGGAGGCTCCCGTATCCTCTCCGGCATAGGCATCAGAGGTATTATAGGCGTAACTCGACATGCTCCTGAGCGTGTCATTATCCGGCAGATCCTGCGGGAAGGTATAATCAGTTCTCGACACAGGCGGCTGCCCCAGAGCCAGCTTGTCTATGGTATATTTTGCTGAAAACCCCTGATCGGACACTTCGCGTGTTTCCGGCAGGAATGAACCGGCAAAACTCGGATTGGGCCATGGCGAGGTGACACTCCAGCTTGTTGTGCCGCCACGCGGAACCAGGCTTAGTATCCGGCTACCGCGCAATCCATAGCTATAATCAACCGCCAGAGTGCCTTCGCCATCCCATGGAGCGAATGCAAAGAAACCCTCGCTATTGGTTGCAGCGGGGCCTTTTCCGGGCTGGATCTCAAGATTTTGGCCATTGGCGGTAATTGTGCCGCCGCGTGTCAGGCCTCGTGCATCGGACACACCCACACGCACTTCAGCCCGGTTCCAGATCAGACTGTCCCGCTCAATACCAAAACGGGTCAGGTCTGCAGGCAGCGCAAATGTCGC
This sequence comes from Sphingomonadaceae bacterium, assembly GCA_047975785.1. Taxonomy (GTDB): domain Bacteria; phylum Pseudomonadota; class Alphaproteobacteria; order Sphingomonadales; family Sphingomonadaceae; genus JACXVD01. The sequence continues at coordinate 1,107 of JBKEEC010000349.1, forward strand.
CTTGCCTTTGACAGTCGCTTCAAACAACACGCTGCGATAGATGGAAATTCGGCGTTCCTGAGGTTTGATGTCACTTTCCACCGCATTGCTCTGGGGTGAAATATACAAGGAACGTTCTACCCTGTCAGAGCGTGTGATCGCTTTGCCATCCTGCTCGACTGTAACCATTTCTGTGGTTGTGAACGGAACGACCAGCACAGGTCCGGCAATAACCTGCTCCCCGCCCCACCCCGAATTGATCGATTGCTGCGCAGTCTGGGCCTGGTCCTGCCGATCATAGACGAGAGCATAGACCATTGCTAATGGCACTGCGAGAAAGCCTGCAATCAATATTGTAAACAGGAGTTTTATTCCGGGCGATCTTGTGCGCATGTCGTTTCCCTTTTCCTTGAACACCTACACGACAAAGCGCGCTATATATGCGACGAATGAATTGCAAATGAACTATTGCAAATGAACTCTGGTCAGACTGATCATCTTGTAACTGCAATCGATAGTGTCAAAGAAGAGATGCGACTACAATGAGCCACAGCTACACCGTCCCCGGA
>JBKEEC010000350.1:0-6408 GCA_047975785.1 Sphingomonadaceae bacterium
CGGATAGTGTTTCACATCCTGCTTCATCGCAATGCCCCTCGCATCATCCACCATTCAGGATGCGCCCGTTCTATCTGTTTCGCCGCATCATTGCGTCGTTGAATATCATCATAAATCGCAAAACTTGTGGCACCGGAGCCGGACATACGAACAAGCAGAGGATTGGTATCGGCTAGTTCATTCCAGACATGAAAAGCTGGCTCTACTCCCATGGTTTCAAAAACAATCCGCTCCAGGTCATTGGCGTTGCTGACGGCTATCTCCTGCGCAGTTACCCCCACCAGAGGTCCATTGTCTTGCCCGCTCCATGCTGCAAAGACTGGCCCCGTTGGCATGGGGATACGGGGATTTACCAGCAGGACTGCCATTCCAGCCATGTCGTTTTCAACCGGCATCAACTCTGTCCCGGTCCCGCGGCCAATACAGGTTACGCTTTCCACACAGGCCGGAACATCGGCCCCCAGACGCGCTGCCTTTTCACGCCAGTCATCAGGCAGGCCGTGACACCGTTCAACCAGACGAAAAATTGCTCCTGCATCGGCTGATCCTCCGCCCAGCCCTGCGGCTATGGGCAATCGCTTTTCCAGCGTGACGGCCAGCCCTTCCGATCGCGGAAGAACCGTCATGGCCCTGCACACGATATTATCGAACGGATCTGTCAGTTCATTGGCGAACTCACCTGTAACGGCCAGATTATCAGTTTCTGCCTGACAGGCGACAAGCTGATCTCCTGCGTCCACAAAGGCGAACAGCGTTTCCAGTTCATGATACCCGTCTGCGCGCCGCTTGCGGACATGCAGGGCAAGATTGATCTTGGCATAGGCTGTTTCAGTCAGTGTCACCTGAATCCGTGTTCCAGATTACATATTGGGGTAATTCGGGCCGCCTCCGCCTTCCGGCGTTACCCAGGTGATATTCTGGTTCGGGTCCTTGATGTCACAGGTCTTGCAATGGACGCAGTTTTGCGAATTGATCTGGAACGTCATCTCTCCGTCATCCTGTTCCAGCCATTCATATACACCTGCCGGGCAATAGCGCGCCGATGGGCCGCCAAAGACTGCCAATTCGCTGTTCTTCTGCAATTCCGGGTCTTTCAGAACCAGATGACAGGGCTGGTCTTCTGCATGATTGGTGTAGGAATAGGAAACAGAGGTCAACCGGTCAAAGCTGATTTGTCCATCAGGTTTGGGATACTCGATTTTTGGAAACAGATCAGCCCTTCCGGTAAGTTCATAATCCGGTTCATGCTTCATCGTAACAGGCAGACCAATGCGGAGTTGACGCATCCACATATCGATACCGGCCACCATGCTACCCAGCTCGTTACCAAATTTCGCAACAGCAGGCTGGGCGTTTTTCACTTTCTTGAGTTCATCCGCAATCCAGCTTTCCCGCACAGCGACATCATAATCCGAAAGCTCTGATTTCTCATCTCCGCGAGCTATCGCCGCAGCAATTGATTCTGCCGCGAGCATTCCGCTTTTCATGGCAGTGTGGCTGCCCTTGATACGCGGAACATTCACGAAACCGGCCGAACAGCCAATTAATGCACCGCCGGGAAAGGCCAGCTTCGGAACGCTCTGCCAGCCACCTTCATTTATCACACGGGCGCCATAGGCCACCCGCTTCCCACCTTCGAGATAGGCCCGGATTTCCGGGTGCATTTTCCAGCGCTGGAACTCCTGAAACGGAGAAACCCACGGATTTTTATAATCCAGTGCAGTTACAAAGCCGAGTGCAACCTGACCACCAGCCTGATGATACAGGAATCCTCCGCCCCAGCTGTCGCTTTCTGTTACAGGCCAGCCCTGGGTATGGATCACCCGCCCTGGCTCATGCTTTGCAGGGTCAATGTCCCACAATTCCTTGATTCCCAGGCCATAGACCTGAGGCTGACAATCCGCTTCCAGATCAAAATGAGCTTTCATACGCTTGGTCAGATGGCCGCGCGCGCCTTCAGCAAAAAGCGTATATTTGGCATGGATTTCCATACCGGGCTGGAAATCACCCTTATGATTGCCATCAGCAGCAACACCCATATCCTGAGTGATAACACCAGTCACAGCACCCTGTTCATCAAACATGACCTCAGATGCAGGAAAGCCGGGAAACACCATCACACCCAGACTTTCAGCCTGTTCGGCCAGCCAGCGACACAGATTGCCCAGTGACCCAGTATAATTTCCGTGATTGGACATGAAAGGGGGCATCAGCACATGCGGAATCGCGTATTTTTTTGTGCGGGTGAGCATCCAGTGCCAGTTATCTGTCACAGGCGTTTCTGCCATCGGGCAGTCCTGATCCCGCCATTCGGGCAGAAGTTCATCCAGCGCCCGCGGATCTACCACAGCACCTGACAGAATATGCGCCCCGATCTCGGAGCCTTTTTCCAACACAACAACTTCAAGCTCTTCATTGAGCTGTTTCAGGCGGATTGCCGCCGACAAACCTGCCGGACCGCCACCAATGATGACGACATCACACGGCATTGATTCCCGTTCACTCATCGTTCTGTTGCCCTCCACATCCTGAACGCATGATTTTATTCCTTGCCCGAAGTCCTTGATTGCTGGCAAGCAAGAGGTCAAGACCTAGTGGATATATGATGGCCGGCAGACAACCCGAAATATCAGAAGAAATCGCCTCTGCGCTGGATTGGTGGCGCAGTGCCGGTGTGGATTATGACTATCACGATGAAATCACCGACTGGCTGGCTGCGGACACTGATCCAGTAGCTCAGGCATCAAAGCCAGCAGTAAAATCTGCCTCAAGAAGGGAAGATTCGTCTCTCTCCACCACCTCTGAAAATTCCGCTATTGCCAATTCGACTATTGGAGGCAACCCGGCCAATTGGCCTGATACGGCTAGCGACTTCGGGAAATGGTGGCTTGAAGAGCCTAGTCTGGATCATGGCGGACTTGGCTCTCGTATCCCGCCTCGCGGGAAAACTTCTCAACCGGACCTGATGATCATCGTGGAAGAACCGGAAACAGAAGATCAGGATAAATTGCTTTCTGGTCCTCAGGGAAGGTTACTTTCCAATATGCTGGCTGCAATGGATATTCCCGAAGAAAATATCTATCTTACGGCTGTCTTGCCTCGCAAGGTTCCCATGGCCGATTTTGTCGCGCTAGGTCAGGCAGGCCTGGGTAAAATTACCCGTCACCACGTAGATTTGATCGCTCCAGTGCGTATTCTTACTTTCGGGCGCAACATTTTACCGCTAATTGGACACGATGCGGCGCAACGCTCTGCCGTTTTACGAGATTTTTACCATGATACGTCAAGCGTGCCATTATTAGGAACAGGCAGTCTGGGTAATCTGCTCCGTCAGCCTGGACGGAGAGCACAATTCTGGCGCGCATGGCTCGATTGGAACACGTCTGGTTGATGTCCGGTTGGTCCTTCGGTTGGTACAGGGAAATATTGAATATGCGTTTGAGCGGGACAAAATTTCTGGGAGTTATTCTGGCCGGTTCCATGCTGGGTGCCGTGGCACCTTCTGCCCATGCCAGTTCCAGCGCGGCAGAGTATTTCCGTGCCCGCGCCAACGGAACGAATGTTCCCGAACTACTCAGCAATTCTGACCGTAGCTATTATCGCGAAATTTTTGCCGCGATTGACCGCAATGACTGGAGCAGGGTCGAATCCCTTCTGGCGCAAAAGCCTGATGGCCCGCTCCATCAGATTGCTCTGGCAGAATATTATCTTGATGCGGACAGCCCACGTATCGAGGGAGACAAAATCGCCAGCCTGCTGAATATGGGCACCAGCCTGCCACAAGCGCAGAAACTGGTGCAGCTGGGCATGAAGCGCGGCCTGCAATCCATTCCATCCCTGCCGCAAACACAGTCATTTGTTCGTCAGTCCAGCGCCAGCAAACGCATCCTGCCCCGCTCGGTCCAGGACGGGACCATGCCGGCCTCGGTTAGCAACGCCATCTTTGACCGTATCAAGAATGACGACCCTGACAGCGCACGCCAATTGCTGGATGGTATCGATTCCAGCCTTAGCCCTTCCGCACGGGCAGAGTGGCGCCAGCGTATTGCCTGGAGCTACTATATCGAGAATATGGACGAACAGGCCTATGCCATTGCCCTTACTGCCGGACAGGGAGGCACTGGTGCCTGGGTGGCCGAAGCTGACTGGACAGCAGGCCTTGCTGCATGGCGGCTAGATGACTGTCAGGAAGCCGCCGACAGTTTTGCAAAGGCTGCTCAAGGGGCTTATAATGCCGAACTTTCGGCAGCGGCCTATTACTGGGCAAGCCGCGCGAATGTTCGCTGCCGCTCTCCGGAAAAGGCGGCAGAGCAATTGCGCGGAGCTGCCCGCCTCGATGAGACCCTGTATGGTATGCTTGCCCGCGAACAACTGGGTCAGGATCTGCCCCGTGCAGGTGAAACGCCGGATTTTGACATGACGGACTGGCAGCAATTGCGCGGAGAAAACAATGTCCGCACGGCTGTTGCCCTGTCCGAAATCGGGCGTGACACCCTTGCCGATGAGGTTTTGCGTCATCAGGCCCGCATCGGTGCTCCTTCCGAATATGCCGCATTATCCCGCCTTGCTCGCGAGCTTGGCCTTCCCTCGACCCAATTATGGATGGCCCATAACGCTCCTTCAGGGGGAAAGGCCGATTCAGCACTGCGTTACCCTGCACCGCGCTGGAAACCGGTTAACGGGTGGAAGATTGATCCGGCTCTTGCCTATGCCCACACACTGCAGGAATCTGTTTTCCGTGCTGGCGCGGTCAGCCCGGCCGGTGCTCGCGGGCTGATGCAGATTATGCCCGCAGCCGCCAAAGATCATTCCGGAAGGCTTGGCTATAACGGAAATGCAAGCGACCTCAACAAACCGGAAGTCAATCTGGCATTTGGTCAGCGCCATCTGGAAATGCTGCGTGACAACACGGCAACTGGCGGTCTGCTGCCCAAGATCATGGCTGCATATAATGCGGGCCTTTCTCCCATCTCGCGCTGGAACAGCGAAATCAACGACAAGGGTGATCCGCTGCTCTACATGGAAAGTATCCCTTATTGGGAAACCCGCGGTTATGTCGCGATTGTCCTGCGAAATTACTGGATGTATGAAAGGCAGGCTGGCGGCGCTTCTGAAAGCCGCAAGGCACTCGCGCAGGATATGTGGCCAACATTTCCTGAACTGGCAGGCGGAGGTGCTGTGCGCCTGTCTGTCAACAGCCGCAATTAACTCTCCATGGCCATTGACACACAAAGAGTTTTTCGCCCGATTAACATTGCATTACTGACGGTTTCTGACACACGCACCCAAAAAGACGATACATCTGGTGATATACTTGCGGAGCGCATTATAACTGCGGGGCACAGTCTGGTTAAACGTGCAATTCTTCGCGATGAAGTTGATGCGCTGGCTGCCCACCTGCTCGCATGGGCCAATGATCCACAGATTGATGCGATCATCTCTACCGGAGGCACCGGGCTGACCGGGCGTGACCTGACGCCCGAAGCGCTTGACCGTATCAAGGACCGCGACATCCCCGGCTTTGGTGAACTGTTCCGCTGGGTCAGCTACAATACCATTGGCACAAGCACTGTTCAGAGCAGGGCCTGTGCCGTTCTGGCGCGCGGAACCTATATATTTGCCCTTCCTGGCTCCAATGGCGCTGTCAAGGACGGGTGGGATAATATCCTTTCAGAGCAACTGGATAGCAGAAACAGGCCATGCAATTTTGTTGAATTGATGCCGCGTCTGAACGAGAGCTGATTCAGACTTCCTATTTTTTGAGCACTCTCTTTATGTTCTAATTTATGGAGCATAAGGACAAAAGTGGCATAACGGACGCGGGCCGCTATGAACTCCTGAAGGCGCCCGAAATCCTGCATAACTCCGGTCCTTCGGCAATCCCGCTGCCAGTCCCGTAACCGGCCTTTCGGGTTACGTGAAGGGTTCAGCGCGCCGTAGCTTGCTGGTATTCATCAACGATCCTGCTTATGGAACCTTCATCCCTGGGGCATTTTCCGTATGTCGAAGATCAGGCCGGCGGTGCAGTCTTTATGGTTCTGGCCACAGATGATTTTGATCGGGACCAAACAACACGCTGCCTTCAGCGCCGCAGGGGAAAAATGGTATAGTCGCCAGATCATTCGATGCTATGCCAAGGCCGCTATATTCGAAAATATCTACGGCAAATTATCTGCAGCAGAGCCTATTTCTTTCCATATCCCTGCAAGATCAGCCTCCTCGATACAATAGGGCGGCATCACATAGACTGTATTGCCAAGCGGTCGGAGCAAGACATCTGCCTGCCTGAAACGCTCCAGCAACCATGGGCCAAGGTCTGACAGATAGGCTCCTTCCTCTGCGCCCATCTCCAGTGCAACAATTGTCCCGCATTGACGGATACCGGATATGGCAGGATGAGAGCCAAGC
>JBKEEC010000351.1:0-19875 GCA_047975785.1 Sphingomonadaceae bacterium
AGACAAAACCCTGTCTGCACGGGAAATGGACGACAAATACGCCGACCATAAATTCGGCACGGTCGGCGCAGTTGCCCTTGATATGCAGGGACATCTGGCTGCGGGCACCTCAACCGGCGGCACAACCGGCAAACGATGGGGCCGGATCGGAGATTCACCAGTTATCGGGGCCGGAACCTATGCCGATGACAGGGCCTGCGCCGTTTCTGCCACCGGAACGGGGGAATATTTCATCCGTGTTGGCGTTGCCAAAGCCATATGTGACCAGATCCTGCTTGCCGGAAAATCAACTGCCGATGCCGCGCAGGACGTAATCCGGGAAGTTACCGAAATGGGCGGCGATGGCGGCGTTATTGTCGTCTCTCCCGATGCGGAGGCCGTGTTCAGTTTCAACACTTCTGGCATGTATCGGGGCCGGGCCACCAGCGCGGGGATAAGCGAGGTCGCAATTTTCAAGGAATAGCCATTAAGGTTTTTCGTGAAAAACCGGATCAGGCGCCTGACGGATCAACAAAATTTCCGCCGCCAATATTGGCGTTTATGATACCGCCATCTATCGGAATTGTCGTGCCGACAACATAATCTCCGGCGCGGCTGGCCAGATAGATGGCTCCGGCAGCCATATCTTCATCCACACCGATCCGGCGTGAAGGTATGCCCTGCACGACCGAGTTTTCATTGTCACGCGCAGCCCGGTTCATATCGCTGGCAAAGGCTCCCGGTGCGATCCCGTTTACGACAATATTATCCCGGATAAGCCGCGCAGCCATCCGCCGCGTAAGATGGATCAGCCCCGCCTTGGATGCCTGATAGGGGTAGGTTTCCCACGGATTGCAGGCCAGGCCGTCAACCGAGGCGATCATTACGACCTTGGCCGGTTGTTCCGGCGATCCTGCAGCCTTGAGCATGGGGTGCAACCTCTGGGTCAGGAAGAAAGGTGTCTTGAGGTTGATATCCATCGTCCGGTCCCATCCGGCTTCGGTAAACTCCGTAAACTCCTGTCCCCAGGCAGCCCCGGCATTATTGACCAGAATATCCAGCGCGGTTTCCTTTTCTGCCAGACGTCCGGCCAGATCATCTATTCCTTCAACATGGCTGAGGTCAGCCGGAAGGCCGATAACGCGATCCCCCAGTTCCGCCACCGTTGCCTTGACCTGATCAATCTTGCGTGCACTGATATAAACGCGCGCGCATCCCGCATCCAGAAACCCCTTTACGATCATTCGCCCGATACCACGTGATCCGCCTGTTACCAGCGCGACGCGTCCTTCAAGGCTGAACAGGTCATTCGGATTCATGGTCGTTCTCCTGTGGTATTGCCGCGCATATCTGCCACGACTGGCATAAAATATCGCATTGCCAAAATCTCTGACCGACGACTACTTCAGAATGGGAAACACTTGCCAGCCCATTCTAAAACTGAAACAGCCCGATGCAGTTACAGGAGAGCATAATGGACTTCCAGCCGAGCGAAAAGCAACTGCACTGGCGCAACCGTGTGCATGACTTCATCCAGCAGAATATCCGTCCGCGTATGGATGATTACAAAGCCCAGCAGGCTGAGGGTGAACGATGGAAAGTCCTGCCGGTTATCGAGGAAGAAAAAGCGCGCGCCAAAGCCGCCGGCCTGTGGAACCTGTTTATGCCTCCTGCGGGCCAGCTTGCGCATGTGGATGACAGCTTCTCTTTTGAAGGCCCCGGCCTGACCAATCTGGAATATGCCCTGTGCGCGGAAGAAATGGGTCGTATCAACTGGGCCAGCGAGGTCTTCAATTGCTCTGCCCCCGATACGGGCAATATGGAAGTGTTCCATCGCTATGGCACGCGGGAGCAGAAAGATCGCTGGCTCACTCCCCTGATGAATGGCGATATCCGCTCCGCTTTCCTGATGACAGAACCTGCTGTCGCCAGCTCTGACGCAACCAATATCCAGTGCTCCATCATGCGTGACGGGGATGATTATGTTATCAATGGCCGGAAATGGTGGTCCAGTGGTGCAGGTGATCCGCGCTGCGCTGTCGCCATCGTCATGGGCAAAACCGATTTTGAGGCCGACCGGCACCAGCAACAATCCATGATATTGATGCCTATGGATGCCAAAGGCGTCACGATAGAAAGACACTTGCCCGTATTCGGTTATGACGATGCACCCCATGGGCATATGGAAATCCGGCTTGATAATGTCCGTGTTCCGGCCAGCAATATCCTGCTCGGAGAAGGCCGAGGTTTTGAAATTGCTCAGGGTCGTCTTGGTCCGGGCCGTATTCATCACTGTATGCGCACCATTGGCGTAGCAGAAGAAGCACTGGAAAAAATGTGCCGCCGCCTGCAAAGCCGGACCGCCTTTGGCAAACCCATCAGCAAACAGGGCGTGTGGGAAGAACGGGTTGCAAAAGCACGGATTGATATTGAAATGACCCGCCTGCTGTGCCTCAAGGCTGCCGACGTCATGGACAAGGCCGGAAACAAGGCTGCCAGAGGGGAAATCGCCATGATCAAGGTTCAGGCTCCCCATATGGCACTCAGAATAATTGACGATGCAATCCAGGCCCATGGCGGCGGCGGTGTCTCGGAGGATTTCGGCCTTGCCGAAGCATGGGCCGGTGCCCGCACCATGCGACTGGTTGACGGGCCGGACGAAGTGCATTGCAGGGCCATTGCCCGCATGGAATTTGCACGCCACGCACCGGATGCCTGAGGCAGAAGCCCGGATTGTGGGACAGAGTGCCGCGCATTACCACGCAAGGATCAGCTCTGGTCATCCGGGTGTGAAACAATAATCTGGCCTTGGGAAAGGGAACCGATAATGGATTATGAGCAGGAAATGACCGGCACCACCGCACTGGCGGAGGAAGACCGGCTTGATACTGTAGCCCTCTCGGCATGGATGACCAGCAATGTTGAGAGTTTTTCCGGCCCCTTGACGCTGTCAAAATTCAAGGGTGGCCAGTCCAATCCGACCTACCGGATAGATACTCCATCGCAATCCTATGTTCTGCGACGCCAGCCCTTCGGCGATCTGCTTCCTTCAGCCCATGCCGTAGACCGGGAATATCGGGTCATGAAGGCCCTTCACCCTCAGGGCTTTCCCGTGCCCCGTGTCCATGATCTGTGCGAAGACCCTGCTGTAATCGGCTCCAAATTCTTTGTCATGGATCTGGTTGAAGGGCGGAATTTGTGGGACGGGGCCATGCCTGCGCAAACAGCACAGGAGCGGACGCAGCTTTATCATGCCATGATAGACACTATGGCTGATCTGCACCGGTTTGATCCGGTGGAACTGGGCCTTGGAGATTACGGCAAGCCCGGTGAATATTGCGCGCGCCAATTGCATCGCTGGAGCAAGCAATACAGGCTGGCCGAAACAGAAGTGATCACCGAGATGGATTCTCTTATCACTTACCTGTCCGACACTGTCCCGCCACAATTATCCAGCGGCATCGTCCACGGAGATTACCGGCTCGACAACCTTATCTTCGCGCCCGACAGCCCCCGCGTGGCAGCAGTGCTTGACTGGGAATTATCCACGTTGGGCGATCCGGTCGCCGATTTTGCCAATCTGATGATGAACTGGGTCATGCCGCCAGAAGGCAGGGCATCCATTGGCGGACTGCCATGGGATGAAATGGGCATTCCTGACATTGAAGAATCCACGGCACGCTATGTCGCGCGAACAGGTTTCCCCATGCCGCCAATGGACTGGTATTTTGCCTTCAGCCTGTTTCGTCTGGCGGCCATATTGCAAGGGGTAAAAAAGCGCGCACTGGATGGAAACGCCTCAAGCAAACACGCCTTGGGGATGAGCGAACAAATCCGCCCTCTGGCCAAAGCGGGCTGGCATTACGCCAGACGCGCCGGAGCCTGATGCTGCATTAGTGGTTGTGGGGATTTCTCTTTTCAGCCCATTTCCGGCCTGCTTGCGGGCTCTTCCGGAACCATGGCTTTTGCCATCATGTCCAGTCGCTCGGCCATCATCTGTCCCAGCTTGCGATCTTCCGGCCCGCATTCTGAAATCGCACGGGCCATGGCATCAACCCATTGGCCGGCAGTCTGGCTATTGATGGCAAAATTGCGATGCGCGCTCATGATGCATTTGCCCGGATTTTGGGTAAACCAGTCTTTCGGCCCCCCGGCCCAGGCAGAAAGCCACCCCGCCAAAGACTGACGCATAGGAGCAAGGTCCGCCTGATGCATGGCACGCAGCTGCGTATAGTCGGGATCTGTATCCATCAGATCATAGAAGCGATTGACTATGGCCTCAATGGCCGGGCTGCCTCCCAGCGCCTCATAGGGCGTGCGGGGCGGCGAGGCTTGTGCATTCACGAATCAACTCTCCGGGCAGTATTTCTAACTGTTCCCGGATAGGCCAGCTGATGTCACCCGCATTGATCTGGCCCAAAATTCAAGGCACGAAGACAAAAGGGGTAAAACCCCAAAAGACGTGCAATCACTGTATGGCTGGCTGTGACCTGAGCCATGAAGCAATCAGTAACATGACTTCCGGTTCATGATCTATACCGGCCTCATCAACCATAAAGTGGTCATATCCTTCCAGTTCGAGATAGGTGAGATTCGTCTTGCCTGCTTGCCTGAATATCTCATCCGTCGCTCTGGCAGTATCAACCGGTGCGAACTGGTCACGGGTGCCATGGACAAGTAAAACCGGCACATCCGTTTGTTGCAGCAATCTTGCCGGAACCATATTGGCCGCATCTGCCCACCACTTGTAACTTTCTCCGCCAAACCGCTTCCCAGGCGCAGGATTGGCTGCAGCCTCGGCGATAATATCCGGGATTTGAACGGCAACAAAGGGGGGCACTGCACTCTGGATCAGTTTCCACACTGGCACGCCAATACCGGAAGAAACGACAATAACGGCCCGCGTTTCCGGAATCAAAGGCGCCAGCATCGCAGCGACCGCTCCACCTTCAGATCCTCCATAAATGATCAATTCACCATTCCACCATGGTTCCTTGCGCATATGCGCGATCACCTGATTTGCATCAGACACGCGTTGGTGAAGAGTGTTGCCCTGCCAATATTCAGAAGGGCACCCGTCATCCGGATCACTTGCGCCCTCCCCGGCAATGTTGACCCCATATTTTTCAATTGCGAGAACCGCCCGGCCAGGAGCAATCACGGATGGCTCCGATTTCAGCCAGGATCGTTCAATCACCGGCTCGCAGCCGGACCCTTGCAGCATCAGGATAATACCCTGAGAATCCTCGTCAGTTTGATCAAGAAGATGATAGGCTATCTCGCTGCCATCCGCCCGTTGCAAGGTCGCCGCAATAAGGGGCGAAGCAGACAAGAAAACACCCGCCAGCATCGTGCGGGCAAGAACATGAAATACATGCCTGATCATACCTATTCATGTAACAAGGCAAAGTTTTCCCGACAATGCCGACAATCGCTTTTTATAGCATCGCGAGAAAAGACTGAATCATCCGCGATGCTATAATTTCTTGTTATCGCTTTTCTTTTGCGAAAAACCGGTGCCCACTTATATTGACTACACTGCGCTCCGGTTCATAGGGTCAGAAGCCATTGAGCACATGGCTATAAAAGCACTGGAAACCCGGCTTCACCCGGAATAAACGGCGTGTATGACCCAATTGACTGTCGCCGCATTGCAACTCGCCCCCGGATCAGAGGACGAACAGGCCAATATTGATGCTGTCAGCACGCTGGTAGCAGAAGCCGCGATGAAGGGAGCAGAGCTTGTTCTTCCGCCAGAGCTGTTTTCCGGCCCCTATTTCTGCAAGGAAGAAGATGAAGCCCTGTTTGCCCTTGCCCGTCCGGTGCAGGAGCACCCTTCCATCCTTGCCATGCAAAAACTGGCCAAAGCACATCGCGTCTTCATTCCCACCAGTTTTTTCGAGCGCGACGGACAGCATTATTACAACTCGCTTGCCATGATCGGGCCGGATGGCGGTGTCATGGGCACCTATCGCAAAAGCCATATCCCTGATGGTCCGGGCTATGAAGAAAAATATTATTTCCGCCCCGGAAATACCGGCTTCAAAATCTGGGATATTGGCAAGGCCCGTATCGGCGTCGGCATTTGCTGGGACCAGTGGTATCCCGAATGTGCCCGGGCCATGGCACTGATGGGGGCCGATATTCTGATGTATCCTACCGCCATCGGGTCTGAGCCCTATGACACAACACTGGACACCAGCCGCATGTGGCGCCGTGCCATGCAGGGCCATGCCGTATCCAATTGTATGCCGGTTATCGCTGCCAACCGGATCGGCACCGAAGGCACGCAGAGTTTCTATGGTCACAGCTTTATCTGCGATGAGTGGGGAGATCTGGTCAAGGAGTTCGGAGCGGAAGAAACCGGCATACTGATTGCCACTCTCGATCTGGAGCGTGCCTCCCGCCATAGGGCCGGTATGGGATTTTTCCGTGATCGCAGGCCTGAGCTTTATTCCCGTCTTGTGCAAGATATCTGAAGTCTGGTGGCGGCGCAGCTTTACCTTGTTGCACTTGGGTCCAATCGTCCCCATGCGCGTTATGGTGCCCCGCGCGCAGTGCTGACAGCGGCCTGCACTGCACTGACACAACTTCCTGCGCAAATCATAGCCCTCGCCCCCACGCTGACCAGCGCCCCTGTTGGCCCTTCCCTGCGGCAATATGCCAATTCTGCCGTAATTATCGAAACCGGTTTTGGCCCTGCAAAGCTGATGTCATGCCTTAAACAGATTGAACGCAGCTTTGGCAGGCGGCCTGGCGGTCAACGCTGGAGCAGCCGGGTGCTGGATCTGGATATTATATTATGGAGCGGGGGCAGTTTCCACACGTCAGACCTCACCATCCCTCACCCCGCCTTTCGTCAACGCAGCTTTGTCCTGCAACCGGCAATGGCAATTGCTCCTTGCTGGAAAGACCCTGTCACCAATCTTTCGCTGCGACAGCTTCATGCCCGCTTGACCAGACGCGCTCCGCCCCCTAGGGGAGCCACCTCGACCCGTAATATCTGTGTATCGGGCCCTTAGCACAGTCGGAAGAGCAACTGACTTTTAATCAGTAGGTCGCTGGTTCGAACCCAGCAGGGCTCACCACCTTTTCCAGAATGTGGTGCATTTTCAATAACCTCCAAATGGGTTAGCCAAACCTAGTCGGCAAGGTTAGCCAAATCAAGCTGTCCGATCGCGTGAACAGCCATCCGCTCTTGCCTTGCTGCCGCAGTATAGCGTGCAACTTCCGCATCGCTAGTGTGGCCAGTAATCGATTTGATAACTTGGTTGGAAAGCCCTACTTCGGCAAGCCTTCGAGCTGCGGCTTTGCGTAAACCGTGCATGCTACGATCCTTGATGCCAGCTTCAAGGCAGCGGCGTTTGAACCAGACTCCAAAGCTGTCGATCGTGTAGGGTTTGCCCCAGTTATTCAGAATAAATGCCTCCTGTTCTCTGCCTATGGTTGCCAGAGAGGCAGCGAGGTTTGGGTGAATAGGGATCAGTAGCTCCTTGCCAGTCTTGAGCTGCTTCACCCAGATCTTACCGCGAGTCATCTTCGCCCATCCCATGATGCGGACGTCGGCTTTCCTTTGGGAGGTAAACAGAGCGACGTCGAAGGCAAGTCGCGCGCGCGTCCCGACGGGGTGACGTTTCTCGAACTTCTCGATTTCTTCTTCACTCCAATCGGGAAAACCGCCCTCTGGTGTCTTGAGGCGTTCTGTCGCCAAGACTGGATTGTCCTTACGGATGCCCAATCTGATAGCGTATTTCATCAACTGTTTCAGGCGCTTCCGCAGATTGTTCGCTGCTGTTGGGGTGCTGTCCATGTCATCGAAAATCCTATCAAAATGACGTGTCTCTACGGTCTTGACGGGCCGGTGACCGTGTTTTGCCCTGAAGCGTTCAAGTTGCCCCCGATATTGTTCTCGCGTCGATTCCGCGATTTCCCGCCATTTTCGACTATTGTAGAAGCGGACAATAAGGTCATCGAAGGTGCCGGGGATAATCCGGGTAGAACCGGGCGTGATTTGCCCAGATTCTTCCCAGGTTTTGTAGTCCTGCGTGAACTCGACTGACCCCGGCTTGGCTTGGACATAGGTCGTGCGCCAACCAGTTCGACGAAGCCTGACCCTCTTGCGCCCATGGCGATCTTTGAATTCGCTCGCGTATTTCGGGAGTACGGTATTCAGTCGAGGTCTTCCCATCCTGTTTCTCGCTTTACATCACTATTATCGTTGGCTTGGGCATAAGCGTGCAGCGTACCGTCAGGGTCAAGCCTGACTCCGCCAAAAGGAATCCCAGCTGCAGTCATTGCCTTGATGATCCGTTGGATATCGGCCTGAGTTGCACGTGCCGGCTTGCTCATCGGTCGATCCTCTTGAACCGCGTCATGTCAGCACCCCTCCTGAACAAGCCGTCGCAGACTTTCCGCGAGAATAATCGTGCGGCGACCAAGCTTGCGCGTCTCCAACTTACCCTCGTTGATAAGCTGATAAATCCGCGGGCGGCTCAGAGTGGTGATTGCCACCGCATCGTTAATTGAATAAGCCAACGGGGCTGGCGAGCGTTTGCTGGACATAACCGTCTCCGTAAATTTTCGAACGGTCATATCTATTAGAGTCAATTTCGGGAGATGCACCAGCCAAGAGGGAACAGAATAAACGGCTCTATTGGTCTTTTTTCGGTTCTATGCAGGTCATCCAGCGCTTCTTCAAATCCTCTCTTTCCATATTTTTCAATGCTCTGCGCTCCATCGCCTTACGCACTCGCTGGGGGAGGCCGGACAGCTCCTTGTCCCAGATCGCCTCGACCACCACGCCCAGCAACCTGCATAACGGACCACTCGGTGCGGCAGGCTTTTCTTGCCATCCAGGGTACAGATTGAGGTCCTGATACTGGATATTTTGGCACGCATCTTCGAGGCTATATATCAAATGATCGAGTTCAGAGCTTTTCTTTGCCCCTCTTTTCTCACTGCTTAACGAATCCAGCCAGTTTGCAGCAGCATCCTCCAGAGATTCCAGTTTGGCGCAGAGCTTTTCATATTCAATGCGCTTGTAGTCGGATAAAACATCGATCATCTCGGGTGTGGTAATGTCGAAAAACCGGACATCGAGATCTGGATGCTCCGCCAGCGCGAAACAGCCCTGGAAGGTCGCCCTGATGTTGCGATAGTCAGTTTTCTCATCAGGTTCGTTGACACTGTCATCGAGCAATTGCATCAAGTTTCGGGTTGCTGTGAGTATCTTGTTCGCTCGCTTCTTCTGCCTTCGGGCGGCTTCTCCTGCTGCCGCTTTGCGCGCGGTCGTTTCAGGCGATTCAGGTTCCATGGTCATTATCTTAAACAGCTTAACATTGTCCACGACTAACACGACGGCAGGGCAAGTGCCGGTTTCGTCATCAAGCGATTGGCCGAAGATCCTTGCAACCTCGCTTCGGTGCCGATCGGATAAGTTGAACTCGAATTCACGCATTGCCCAAATGTCCATCAACCCGACACCTCCGTTAATGCAGCGACGAATGCACCCGGACCGCACATCAGTGTAGAGCAAGCGTCAGCCATCGATTGCGCGCAGAATGGCCTGCCAGTCCTGGCGACCACCAAGGACGCGCAGGATCGCCAGATAATCCGCTTCAATCCGATAAACGATCAGGTGTTGCGCATTGCGATAGATCCGGACGGGCGGCACGAACTCCGTTCGCTCGCGTGTCATTTCTGGCGTCAGCAGCAGGCGGTTGAAGCTTTCCTCCAGCCCATCAATGTAATGATCCGCCTGTTCAATCGACCAGGTGGATGCGCTGTACCGCCATATATCTTCAAGATCATTCCGGGCAGCGGGCGTCAGGCGAAACTGCGCAAGCCTGTCAGCCGCCATGACGCTCCCGCATCTGCGTCTTGAATGACCGGAAATCGAAGGGCTCAGGCGCGCCGCTGCTGATGCCTTCGTCGATGGCATTCTGCAGAACGCCAATGGCAGACTGTCGCTCCTGATCACGGCGGATCAGGTGGCGGACATAATCGCTCATGTTGCCGAAGCTTCCATCTTGCAGCCGCCCCTCGGCCCAGGCCTTCATCGGGTCTGGCAGGGACACGTTCATTGTCGCCATTTGTATGTCTCCATCGCTGACGCAGAGACTATCAAAATGGCAAAGTTTGTCAACTTGGAGACCACATCAAGCTGACGCATGCCGTTCGAAGTGTCAGCTTGAGCATTCTGCAATTTCCTTATTTCGACGGACCGCGTGCCAATTCAGCCTGCGTCACGCAATCTGCACGCAGACCTTTGAGCATTGCCCGCTGGGGGTTGGGCCAACCAGTGAGGTTGAGCGGAGGTTCAAGCAGCCGGATTGCGTCTTTTTCAGTTGTGGCGATATCGCCTTTCAAGGCCAGTTGGGCAATCTGCAGATTGGCCTGCATCCATTGCGACAAGGCCCGCTCCTCCTCATCCGGAAAGCGATAGTTGACCACATTGCTGCGGGATTTGCCTGGTGCACGGGGGATCGGGTGGAGGCCCAGCCCGCCCTTCAGCAAGGCGCCCAGACTGCGCCGGAAGGTGGAAAAGCCGCTGTGCGCGTGGTGGAAATGGTTGCGCGCATCAAGGCCATCATTGGTCATACCGAGATAGAGGATGCCGCCCCTGCCTGCGGTGAGCGCGGGAAGTGCATCGGGGTTGGCAAGCAGGATGGCGTAGATACCTGGCGAAGCGATGGTGGGCGCTTTGGAAGGTGGTGCGGCCTCTGCCAGAAATGCTGCGACATCGAATTCCATTGGTTCAAACCTTCACATTCTTCCGCCGCCCGCGTTTCGGTTTGGGTGCGGCAGCGCTCACAGTGCGGATGCGGTCGAGGAGGAGGTGCGCGGGTTCGTCGGCGGGGTCTTGCGGGACCAGTTCGCCGCGAAAAGCACGGGCGAGGATGGCGGCTTCCATCCGGTCGAGCAGCGCGCGGGCCTCGGCGGCCTCGGCTTCGAGGCGGTCGGCGCGGGCGAAGGCTGCATCGAGACAGCGAATTGCCTTATCTTGCTCAGCCAAGCTGCGTATTTGAATTCGGAGGCCTTCGAGAAACTTGCGCGGAACGCGGCGCTGCCCCACTGCACCGGTCATTTTTGTTTCTGCAACACCTCGAAGGCCAGCAGATCTAAGCAGATACCACAACAACTTGGCTCGCAAATCACGGCCAGTTCGCATCACGTGTAATTCTGTTGAGACACAGCCCATACCGCCAATCATGTCTTTCACGACTGCGGCCTTTCCGTTTTCCATGCAGGGCGTGATCTTGGCAAAGATAACATCCCCGTCAGCGAAATGAGTGTAACCTGTACAGACCTCTGAAAGCGAACGAGCGGTGTTTGAAACGATTTCGCCTGAAACGTCACTAACTGCCGCCATTGGAACGAATGAGACAGATATGTTTCGGTCGAGTGTCTTGGCATGCTTCGGGTTAAATTCGGCGAGCTTGTCGAGTGATGTGTTCGCAACCTCAGTTTCCCCCTCAGTTTTGCCAAGGCAATTGGCCTGAAACTCGAAGGCGAAGACTCTCCTCAACACCGACTCCCGTAACCGCTTGGCCAACACCGGCACCCGATCCAGTTCCGCGCGGGCGCGGGTGAGGCGGGCGGTCAGCGCGTCCAGCTTGGCGACGATGCGGCGCTGTTCGGCCAGTGGGGGGAGCGGTAATTGGTGGTTTTCCAAATAGTCGCGAGGCACACGCCGCTGCCCGACGGCACCACTCATGTGACTTTCTGCTTCGTCCCTAAAAGACTGTTGGCGCAAGTACCGCCAAAGGTATTCAGCAGAGACCCCACCTTCAGGACGGAACACGTAAAACTCAGTTGAGCCACATGCCATGCCGTTTGTCAGGTTTCGGGCAATTGCAGCTTTGCCATTCTCCATGCAGGGAGTGATCTTCGCGAATATCACATCGCCATCAGCAAAGTGGGTGTAGCCAGTCCAGATTTCCGAGAGTTCCCTGTCATCCGCGCCAACAATCGCGCCTAGGTGTTCGTCCACTGCGGGCATTGGGACGAAGGATACATTTTGGCCTCGTTCGATGTCGGCGGGATGCTTGGGGATAACTAGGTAGGCTTCGCCAATCGTCGTCTCGGCCCACCCCTCCGGCAAACTCACGCCTCTTCCTCCGCCGCTTCCGGCTCACCCAGTTCCTCCATCAGCGCGCGGACTTCTTCCAGCGCGGCGGACAGATGCCCCTCAATGGCCTCGGCAAATTCCCACGGTTTATCCAGCCCGTCCTCCGGATCTCCGCTGGTGTCCTTCAGCCAGGTGATATCCAGATTGTCGCCGCGCGCGGCGATTTCCTCGCGGGTGAAGCAGCGCCAGCGGCCTTCTGCACCCTGATCCTGCCGCTCCGCCTCGCCCAGCGGATCGTCGCCAAAGGCCTCCATGAACCTGGCGAAGTCCGCCTCGCGGATCGGGTTGGTCTTGCCATAGGCGGGCGCGCCGGTGCGCATGTCGTAGATCCACACCGCCTCGGTCGCGTCCGTGGTCGGCGCCTCGTCGGTGCTGCGGGTGAAGAACAGGACGTTGGTCTTCACGCCCTGCGCGTAGAAGATGCCGGTGGGCAGGCGCAGCACGGTGTGGAGGTTGCACCAGTTCATCAACCGCTGCCGCAGCGCCTTGCCGCGCCCGTCATCGAACAGCACGTTATCGGGAACGATTACTGCCGCCCGCCCGCCCAGCTTCAGCGCGCGGATGATATGTTCCACAAAGGGCAGCTGGTAGGAAGAAACCCGGTCAGTGATCGAAAGATCGTCGCGCGTGGGCGGGCCACCAGCGGGGCCGAAGGGCGGATTGGTGAGGATCAGGTCAGCATTCTTGAACACGTCGCGCTGACCGCTGGGGCTGAGCGTATCGGCAAGGTCGAGGTGGCTGGGATCGACCGAGTGCAGGTGCAGGTTCATCTGCAGCAGGCGGAAGGTATCGGGCACGTTCTCGATCCCGCGCAGCGCCTGTTGCAGCTGGAACGCTTGCTGCTTGGGGCTCAGCTCGAACTAGTCGTCGCTGCGTTCCTTCATGTACTGGTTGGCGCTGATGAGGAAACCACCGGTGCCTGCGGCCGGATCCTGGATCACCTCGCCCGGTGCGGGCTGCATCAGCTGCGTCATCACCGCGATCAGCACGCGCGGGGTGAAATACTGCCCGGCGCCGCGCTTGGTCTCTTCGGCCATCTTCTGCAGCAGGCCTTCATAGGCATCGCCAAAGGCATCGCGCTCTTCGCTGAACCAGTGGAGACCGTCGATCGTGTCGATCAGCTTGCGCAGGTTCGCGGGAGTGCGGATGACAGTGGCCGCGTTCTGGAAGATGGCGACGATGGAGCGGTCAGCGATCTTGCTGCCGTCGCCAAGGTCCGTCAGCAATTGGCGGTAACGTTGCAGCACATCGGTTTCAGGCGCGGATTTGAGCGCGCCCCAGCGGTATTGTTCCGGGATGCGGCTTTCGTCCTTCTGCTCCGAACACATTTTCAGGAACAGCAGGTAGGTCAGCTCGGTGACGTACTGCATGTAGGTGACGCCGTCCTTGCGCAGCACCGCGCATTCGCGCCACAGCTTGTTCACCAGATCCTGGCTCGGGTTCATTTCACATCTTTCGTTATGCTGCGCGGTCACCGTCCCAGATGGCCGCGTTAAGGTCTTTGAGCAGTTCGCCTAGCCGATTGTCGAACTCGCGGTCGACCGCGTCAAAGCCGCCCGCCTGTGCAAAAGCGCCATCGGCAAGCAGTTCGGGATCGCTGACCGGCTGCGCCTTCAGTGCGCGGCCGATGCGGGTGAGCCACTGGCGTTGTTTCGTTGTCCATTGGCGGGAGCCCAGGATCGCCTGCACGCCGTTTTCGACGCGGGTTTCATAGGGCACCAGCGGATCGCCCAGCGCCGCCTGACGGACGAAACCGATGATATGCGCGGCGATATCGGCATTGCGGGTGCTGCCGTATGCGCGGCGCAGGTTTGCTTCGGAAAAACCCTGCTGGTCGAGCAGAAGGGCGAGTTCCTTCAGCTCCTTGCGGGTCAATTCGCGCGGGCGCTGGGTGGCGGCGATCATGGCGGGGAGCGCGTTCATATTGGCGCGGACGTAGGTTTCGAAGCTCTCGATGTAATCGACCGGGCTGGCTTTCTCGCCGAAATCATCGGTGACATCGATCAGCTCGTCATCGTGTTCTGAAATGAAGATGCCGCTGTCGCGCGTGCCCTTCTGCAGAGGCATGTCGAGCACACGGGCAAGATCGGGATGCTGGCGGAATAGCGCGATGGCCTCTTCGGGTGGCGCATCCTTCAGCCGATCGGGCAGCTCTGCCAGCGGGCCGAGTACAGATTCCAGCACTTCGCGCCGTTCGCCCTGGATCAGCTTCTGCCGCTGGCGCAGCTTGACCACGATCTGATCGCGGACAAATGCGCGGTCTTCCTCGGTCGGTGCGTTTTCAAGGTCAGCAACCAGCTTGCCGAAAGTCAGCGCCGGATCGACAACCACGGGCCGCATGTCGGTGACTTCCTGCAGATTGGCGTAAATGTCGACCGCGTCGAAAATGCGGAAATATTCCTTGCCGATTTCGTCACACCGCCGCGTGGCGCGGCCGATCATCTGGTCATAAAGGATGCGGCTGTTGACCCGGCGCACGAAGACCAGATTGGTGATCGCTGGGACGTCGATGCCGGTGGTGAGCAGGTCCACGGTGACCACATATTTGGGGCGCGGATCGTTCTTGAACGCCTTGATCCGGTCGAGCGGCTTATCGACCGAGCCGGTGATCTTCTCGACCATGTCATGCGGTTGCGGACCGTATTCCTCGGTCAGCGCGGCGGTGAGCTGCTCAACCAGCGTATCGGCATGGTCATCGCGCGCGGCGAAGATTAGCGTCTTGCCCGGCTGATCGGGTGGACATTCCAGCGCGATGGCATCGGCCACGGCCCGGTTGAAGGCAGGAGTATAAACTTTCTTGTTGAACTCTCCGACTTCGAAATCGACCTGATCCTCCAGATCGAACAGGTCGACCTGCCCGGTGCGCGGATCGACGATGTTGACCTCTTCGCCCTGATCGAAGTGGATGCCCGTCTGGCTGAGCGCGGTGGTGATGCGTCGCGGTGGACGATGGTCGATCAGATATCCATCAATCACCGCCTGCCGATAGCCATAGCGAAACACGGCCGGGCCGAAGATTTCGCGGGTGTGCAGTGCCGGCGTGGCGGTCAGCGCGACCTTGGTGGCATCGAAGTAGTCGAGCACGCGGCGATAGGCGGAGAGGTAATCGTCCAGATTGCGGAAGCCGAGATCGTCCTCGCGTAGTTCGGCATCGAGCGTGTAACCGCGGTGTGCTTCGTCGACGATGATGAGGTCATAGGTGCCGGGCGTTGGCCGTTCGGCATCCGGATCGTCAAACACCCGCCGGATCATCGCCTGCACGGTCGCCACCTGCACCCGGTCGGTCGCTTCAGGGAACTTGCGCGCCAGATCGGCCACCGGGAAGACCTGGTCGAACTTCAGGAAGCCGTTGGTGTCGGTCGTGCTCATCGCATCAAGCGTCTGCCGCCCCAATGCGTTGCGATCGACCAGGAACAGGATGCGGCGGAAACGCTTGGCTCGCAGCAGTTCGTACATCAAAGCGATGGCGAGCCGCGTTTTGCCGGTGCCGGTCGCCATGGCGAGCAGAATATGGTCCTGCCCGCGCTGGACAGCATCGCGAACCGCGTCAATCGCGTCCTGCTGATAGGGGCGCAAACCGGTAACGCCGATCTCCGGCTCCGCTGCCTTATGCAGATCCTCGTCCAGCTCCTGTTCGAGCTTTTCGGACAGGTCACGCGGGGAGAACCAGTCTACCAGCGCTTTTGGCTGCACACCCGCACGCGCATCCCAGAACCAGGTGCCCGACTTGGTTGCCAGCTGCTTCACATAGGGGCGTCCGTTCGTGACGAAGAGGAACGGTACGCGGAAATGATCGTCGCCATCGGTCCACGGGCCGCCGTTAGGCAATTCGTCGGGTGTTAGTTCGATCCCCTTGGCGTAGCGTCTGGCCTGGCCGATTCGACCGGGGACATCCTTGAACTGACGCTTCGCCTCGATAACGCCAACGCAGCGCCCGTCTATGAACAGGGCGTAGTCGACAGGACCGCTTGCCGTCGGCCATTCGGCAATCGCCATCGCTTTGCCATAAGCCGGCCTGACACCAGCGGCATGGCGCAGAACGGCGCTATCAACATCCCACCCCGCCGCACGCAGTTGATCGTCGATGAGGACACGCGTGGTCGCTTCGTCGATCTCGATTTCTTGTGCCTGCTCGGCTCCAAGCCGTGACAACAGTTCAAGCTGTTGGGCTGGTGCCTTTTCCGCCCTGGCCTGCGTTTCGGCGAGCTCCCTGGTCGCGGACTGCAGCGCCTCTTCAGCTTCGGCCGCATATTGTTCCCAGAATGCGCGCTGCTCAGCCTCTTCCTCCATGGATGCGGCAATTTGTGCGCTTTTGTCGTGGGCCTGCTGAGCCGAGAGCCGCGCTTTTGCCTCCGCATCACTGCTCGCCTGGACAGCCTTGCGCAGTTCGGCGATTTCCTGCTGCAACTGCTCGGTCGCATCCACCGGAGGAGCAGGCGGAACGAAAGGCCCTGCCTTGAAACCGGGATTCCCAGCATAGGCCTTGTGGTACCAAACGCCGACTGCGCGGGCGATCTTTAAGGCATGTAACGCCTCACCCGCCGACCCTGTGTTCTCGTGCAGCGCAGCGTTGCCCGCCTGTTTCAGATGGTAGAAGTAATCGGCCACGTCGCGTGGGATCACGCCCTTTGCCTTCAACACCCGCAATGTGTCGTCAAAGGTGGGTTGGCCTGCGGGGAGAACGGCATGTTGAGCGGCGATTTCCTTGGCGAGAAACTCGCCGAAAATCCTCAGCTTCCCTAGCGCACCGGGAGGATCATCATGGAAATAGCGCTCGGCCAGCACACCGAGTTTCGCCAGCTGGGGACTGTGCGATTGCAGGAAATCAAAATTGCTGTGCCCCGTTGCCATATCTGTTTCTTACCATTGAAAGAATTTTGCTCAACAAGATGTAGACAAGTTCACATGTGAACACATGAACACGAACTCAGCTAAGATTTCGGTAAAGCGTGGCATGGTGGCAGTTCAGCATCTTTGCTACTTCGCGCACGGATTGTCCTTCTTCGATCAGCCGCTTGCCTAATGCGATCTGCTCGGCGTTGAGTTTTGATGGTCGACCGAATTTCACGCCGCGCGTTTTGGCGGCCTCGCGACCGGATGATGTGCGTTGGTGGATCAGTTCGCGCTCGAATTCCGCGATGCCGGCGAATACGGTCAGCACCATCCGTCCTGCTGGTGATGTGGTGTCAGCCCATGGTTCGGCAATTGATCGAAGGCCAGCTTTCGCGTCGGTCAGCTGCTGGGCGATATCAAGCAAATCGCGGGTTGAACGGGCAAGGCGGTCGAGGCGCGTGACCACCAGCACGTCGCCAGTGCGCAGATGCTCCATCAACCGTGCAAGTTCTGGCCTGTCGCGGCGAGCTCCCGATTGTTTCTCTTCAAATATCCGTTCGCATCTTGCCTCACGCAGTTCCCCGCGCTGCAGTTGCAGATCCTGGTCGTCGGTCGATACTCGAGCATAGCCAATCAGCATGTCGCTTATATGGTGCGAAACAGAATTGATTGGCAACCGACTTTTGCGACACGGGTTTCCGGGCATTCCATCAGCTCCGCCCAATCGTCGCAATAATCAGCAGTTTTGCGACAGCAGCGGCGAATGTTGAAGTACCGACTTCACTCGGAATCCATTCTCGGCTATCAAAATCTTGCCTGTCGGTCAGTCCCGCAGGTGAGGCATAGTAACCTCGAAACTCGCGTCCGGTCGAAGCAATTCGGCCGGGTGGTCGTCTTATGTCCAGGGCTCGTCCTAAAATGGCGACGCCTGTGCGCGAGTCCAGGTTACTAACACCCGGCTCGGGACCGCCTCCAACGCAAACAGGAGGCAAGACTATTGGCCCGACGAAATCCCTTTCTATCATTTATGCCCCTGGCGCTGCTCGGTGTGGCTGGCAGCGCGATTTCCAGCTCGCAGGCCATGGCCACAGAAGATGCGCCGCTCCAGCATACAATCCCCGTCATTCGCGACTTCATGGCCGATCTGCCGCCATCCGATGACCTTCCCTACAAGTTCGTCTGGAGGGATGGGACCCTCCAGACCGCCAAGGATCAGACCCCTTACCGGGAGAACCGTGCCTTCGTTTTCGATCATCGCTTTTACGATCGGCACAAGAAGAACGGCCGCAAGCCCAAAAAAATCATGCGAGATGCGGTCGACGCCTTCATTGCCGAATGCACGGCCAAAGGCGGCACGATTGAACCACCCGGCTCCGATTATTTGCAGGAAACCCGCCGTCGGTTGAAGCTTAACAACTGGGGGCGGACCGAGCTCTGCATGGCTTCCAGGGATGAGGCGCTGGGCATGGTTTTGCTGCGGACCGACACCTATTGGGAGCGCTGGTCGCTCACCTTGTTCAGCCCCGATATCGTAGTGACGCAGGCCGTACTGGACCGCGAGCAGGAACAGCGCGCCCAGATACGCGAACAGCAACGGCAGAGGGCAGAGCGCGATGCTACCCAGGCAAGGCTTGCGGCCGCCCGCGAGGAAGATGCGCTGAGGAAATGGCGTGGTACGATCCGCGCAGGCACCGAAACCAGCTGCGGCCCGGTGCTCGCCGTCAAGGGCGATCTCGTCCAGATCGTCTATATCTACAGCCGTGACGCGCGGTGGTTCCGCAGCTTCGAGCTGTTCCCTGAGTTCCAGCCTGATGGGCAGCGCTACCCATGCAAGCGCTGACGCTCAAACAGGCGCTGCGTGAGCGGCTCGATGAGCTGGCCGAGACCGGCGATAGCGCAATGCTTTCGCAATGCGCCGGAGCGGTGGATGTATTCGCAAGCATTGACCCAACGGCTCTGCTGGCGGCGATCGGCGACGACATGACGGCCTTGATGGCAGCAATCGCACCCGATTTTCAGCCGGACGATCGGGGCCATGTCCGGCACTCGCCGACAATGCTCAATTGGACCTCAGTGCTGGCCCGGGAAATTCTGAACAAGCCGATGCAGCACACATCAAGCCTGTTGTACCAGAATTCCGAATTGCCGAGGAAAGTGCCGGAAGGGCACGCATTGGTTACGCCTGTTTGGCAGCTGGTTTTGCCGGCACTGTCTCGCTTGATCGCACAAGGCGCGGCGATTGAAGTCCGCGATGAGCATCGCTGGGTCATCGATCCGCTGACCGGAAAACCGCAAGATCATATCAGCATGCGCATGTACGCCATCACGATGCGCGCCGTCGGGATAGCGCCCACCGCAGCAGATGTTGCGATGGGCATGGACCAGTTCATGCCGGACGCAAAGTTCGCGCAACCAGTCAGACATTAAACGAAAGGATATTGCCCATGAGAATCGAATCCATGCAATCACTCGCGGGGGGTGTTGGAAAAACAACACTGGTGATGGAGCGCGCTATCCGGGACCGCCAGGACGGTTTGAAGGTTCTGGTCATCGACACCTGCCGTTCGCCGTGTCTCACCAACGGGCTTACCAAACTCGGCTTTGAAGTTATCGCGGATTTGCGCCAGATTTTCGGGGCGATGATCGAAAGTCACTGGAAGGTCACGGATTTTCCAGTGACAGGATTGATATGCTTGCCGCCTGAATTGAAATCGTCACGCGCCGATATCCCATTTTTCAGGGATCTGGATATGGCTGTTTTTCACGCGTACGACAATCTTGAACGATGCGCGCAGCATTACGACACCTGCTATATCGATTGCGAAACCGGCGATGTTGATTTGGCAATGGCCATGACTTTGCTGTCCAATGTCGTGAACTTTTTCCCACGCATTGTGCCTGCCAGCACCGTCGAGGACTGGAAAGCCAAATAC
>JBKEEC010000352.1:0-17536 GCA_047975785.1 Sphingomonadaceae bacterium
GGCACGGCCAGCGGGTTTGAAGGCAAGCCGGGTGATCCGGAAACATTTTACAGTTTCCAGAGCTTCAACCGGCCCGGCACAATTTACCGTATGGATATGAAGAGCGGGAAAACCTCGGTTTTTGCCCAGCCAGAGCTGACATTTAATCCGGACGACTATGTTGTAGATCAGGTTTTTTTCTCGTCAAAAGACGGCACAAAAATTCCGATGTTTATTGTTCGGAACAAGGATCTGGCAGGCAGTAATGCGCCGGCACCTACCTTGCTATATGGCTATGGCGGGTTTGACATTTCTCTGACGCCGACCTTCTCGGCAACGCGTATGGCCTGGCTCAAGGCGGGCGGAGTATTCGCCCTTGCCAATATTCGCGGAGGCGGAGAGTATGGCAAGGAATGGCATGATGCCGGGCGTCTGAATAACAAACAGAACGTGTTTGATGACTTCATTGCTGCGGGCGAATATCTGAAAGCGAACGGATATACCGCAGCAGAAGGGCTGGCCATTCAGGGCGGCTCCAACGGAGGATTGCTGGTAGGCGCTGTCAGCAACCAACGGCCAGACCTGTTCAATGCCGCCAATGCCGCAGTTGGTGTGATGGACATGCTACGCTTCACCAACTGGACTGCGGGCCGCTACTGGGTGGATGATTATGGCGATCCTTCCAATGAGGCGGATTTCATGGTTTTACGGCGATATTCACCCTATCATAATATCCGGGATGGAGTGGATTACCCTGCCATTCTGGTGACAACGGCGGATACTGATGACCGGGTCGTTCCGGGGCACAGCTTTAAATATACTGCGGCTCTTCAGTCAGCAAAAATTGGCGACAAGCCTCACCTGATCCGGATAGAGACGCGCGCAGGCCATGGATCAGGCAAGCCGACAGACAAAATTATTGATGAATATGGTGATGTGCTGTCTTTCCTTGCCTACTGGACAGGGCTGGAAGTTCCTGCTGCCCAGGCCAATGCCGGAGAGGCTGACACCACCCTGCCATAGGATCATCCCCACTCAACGAGCATAAAATACCTGCGTTGATATTGTTCGGAGCGTCAACGAATACCCCTCTCAATGAAGGGAGGCACCTGTTTACTTATTGCTCTGCACCAGACTGCGCTGAGAGCGACGCATCTCATTCTGATTCTGGCCATGCGCGCGCGGGCCAGTTTCAGTGACCCTATAGCATTGCACTTGAACTATGATTCAGGTGCAATGCTATAGCGGTGTGGGTAATTGTTGAATCACGCACACCACTATATCTATTTGTTGTCGCATTGCTTTTTGCGAAAAACCGGTATCCACTTTTTCGCGCAATGCTTTATAGTTCCCCGTTCACGCTTTTTAATAGCGATAGCCCAGCGACATGCCATAGGTGCGCGGAGGCAGCCAGGAGGCCCCGATGACGCGGCCGGTGGAAATCGCAAAGGTCGAGCTGGCTCGCAATGTGTCAGCAATATTCTTGACCCATAGTGACACGGTGAGATCACCAGGCGTAGTCCAGCGTAACGAGGCATCAAACAAGGTATAGGCT
This sequence comes from Sphingomonadaceae bacterium, assembly GCA_047975785.1. Taxonomy (GTDB): domain Bacteria; phylum Pseudomonadota; class Alphaproteobacteria; order Sphingomonadales; family Sphingomonadaceae; genus JACXVD01. Next base: position 1,535 of record JBKEEC010000352.1, read on the forward strand.
TTTGCGCCTTCTCTCAGCCGGTTAAACTCGGTGAAATAGACCGCACTCTTGCCCGATATATCACCGGCAAGAGTCAGCGTGCCGAAATCACCATTATCAACCAGATCAACTTCGCCATGGACATTATAGGACCATTTGGGAGAATTGCGTGTGCGGTTCCCGGCGAGCTGGATGGTGCAGGGGGCATAAGCATCCAGTGCATCGGCATCACAGGGAGCGCCAAAGGCCGTCGGATCAGGGTTGGTGACCGGATCATAGGGGGGCTGGCCCGGCTGAGACACATTGCGCGGATCGAGCGGATCGATTGTTTCAAAATCCTTGTATTTGCTGTCCGTATAGGAAATGCCGCCACCCAGACGAACCCGGTCAACCGGGCGCAGGGTCCATTCCAGTTCAATGCCCTTGGCTTCGGTTCTGGCGGCATTTTCAAAAATGGTCGTATAGCCGGTCGGTCCACCACCAACGGTCTTGTTGATCTGCAGATCACGCAGCTTGTACCAATAGCCGGCCAGATTGAGTGTCATCCGGTTATCAAGCAGGGTGAATTTGGCACCCAGCTCGTGGTTTTTCATCTTTTCCGGCTTCACAATGGTTGTGCTGCCGGCTGCATTTTCACCCGATCCGGCCTTGAAGCCTTCCGAGTAGGTGTAATACAGGAGGATGTCCCGGTTCGGTTCCCAGTTCAGGCCGATTTCGGGGGTGAAATCCTTGAAGGTTTTTTCCCTGTATGTGCCTGCCTCGGTATAGGCGAGAACAATACCTGCAGCCGGATTGGCATTGGCGGTGAGGATAACTGTCGGGTTGGCCGTAGAAACCTTTTCATGACTGTAGCGCCCGCCCAGTTTGAGAGACAGGCCCTGCGCCCCGATGAGATTTTCAAGGCTGAAATTCAGCTGGCCAAAAGCTGCATATGATTCGCTATTCAGCTTTGATCGCAGGCAAACGCGATTGGGGGCAATTCCTGTCGCAAATCCGCACAGATAATCGGCATCTGCAAGACTGACCGAACCGGGGGCTACAGGAACACCGTCCAGCACAACCGGGCGTGTAGCAAGGAAGTTGATATTGCTTGCCATGCCCTCGCTGGTGCTGAGACCAACCTGATCACGCGGACGCTGCTTTTCCTTGAAGTAATACAGCCCGACCACACCATTGACGATATCACTGTCATATTTGAACTGAAGCTCATTGCTCCATTGCTCGGAATTGATTGTCCGCGTCTGCATGGTTGTCGCTCTGGGGAGCTGGTTGACCACAGACGAAATATCAAGATCCTGAATGAGTTGGGTCTTGAAATCGCGATAATTGGCGATGTTGGTGACTGAGAAACTATCGCTCAATTCCCAGTTCAGGGTTGCAGTATAGGCAAGGCTTTTGGTGCTGACAGATGGTGGTTCGTCACTCCCCAGATCCCTTGGGTTCGTGGCAATTCCAGCCGGACCAAGTGGTGCCAGGCGGGCAATTCCGGGGAATGCATCCCCATAATAGTGAACTGCACCGCTATTATCGTTCTGACGGAAATATTCTGCTGCCAGCAGCAGGTCTGCCCGGTCAGAGAACAGTATTTGTGCCTGACCGCGGATCATCTTGCGGTTGAGAGAATCTACATCCCAGCCGTGGACGGGATCCTTGCCGTAGCCGTCGCGAATTTCATTCTTGCCCGAAATACGCAGCCGTAGCCAGTCTGTCAGCGGCCCGCTAACGGCAGCTTCGGCAGACAGTGCGTTATAATTGCCGTAACCCATACGGACAAAGCCGGACAGGTCAGCCGTGGGTTTGGCCGTGATGATATTGATTGAGCCGCCCACCGCGTTCCGACCATAGAGGGTTCCCTGCGGACCGCGCAAAACCTCTACCCGCTCGACATCGAACAGCGAGGTAAGCTGGGCTTCGGCGCGGGCGACATAGGCCCCGTCCACATGCAGGGCAACGCCGGTGCTGCTACCTGTGGTAGAGGTGTTGGCGCCCACACCGCGGATAAAAACCTTGGCCTGGTTGAAGTCACTGCCAAAGGTAACAGAAGGGACAAGCTGCTGCATGTCCTGCAAATCATCCACCCCGGCATTGGCCAGCGCCTCTCCCGAAACTGCGGCCACGGCTACACTGACATCCTGCAGTGACTGTTCGCGTTTCTGGGCGGTTACGATGATTTCATTGCCACTGGCTACAGCATTTTCATCCTCGTTTGCGCTCTGGGCGCTGGCTTGCTGCGCCAGACACAGTGCAATAGCCGAAGCCGATATTGTCGTATAATTCTTCCATGCAGTCATCCGAATACTCCACTTGGTCAGTTCGTAATGTGTGGGGATGCTACGGATGATGCATATTGGCTCTTTCATCGCACATCCGCGTTTTCCGGCAAGGCTTGCAACAGGTTATGTAACAAACTGCCCAGATTTTAACGAATGATATAATAATGGAATTATCAATAGTTCAACCCTGAAATTATAGTGCAGGATTAATGAAACTGAGGCGTAACATAAGGGCAACAGTTTATTCTGCGGGCAAACTGTTTCACGATAAGTGGATGCAGGCTTGAACGAAAGAAAATGATAACAAGGAACTATAGCCCGCAAAAGTAATGCTGTATGGTGCCAGTTGCGCTGGCACAGTTGTATCGACTATGGTTGCGCAAATACTTCCGGCAGGCGGGGCAGGGGGGTGTGCTGTGGCAAATTCTGTTCAGACAATCGTATTGCTGGTGGCTGGTCTGGTTGGCGTGGTATTGTGCGCGCGACTGTTTCTGACCGGGGCTGTCGGGATTTCAAGAAAATTTGGTTTGTCAGAAGTGGTGGTCGCCGGTGTTGTGGTTGCCATCGGAACATCGGCGCCTGAGCTTGCCATCAATATTGTCGCCAGCCTTAACAATGAAGGTGATGTTGTGATGAGCAACATTATCGGTAGCAATATTGTCAATCTTGGTTTTGGTGTCGGGATTGCAGGTTTGATTCAGGCGTATCGGCCCTTTCCCAAAGCCTATAGGTTTGTCACAATATTCGGTCTGGCCGGAACTGCCCTGCTGCTGGTGAATACCATATGGAGTTTGCCGAATCCTGTTCTGGGCAGGGGGGTGGGCATTATCCTTCTGGGCGGAGCAGTTTACTATCTGTCCCTTTCCGTGAAAGAGGCCAGGCATGGCTCTGATCGCCCGGAAAAAGTGGCTGGGGGCAATATCGGGCTGATGATCGGGCAATTGATTATCGGCTCATTGGGAATGGCTGTGACGGCCGATCTTACGGTGAACAATGCTGTTGTTCTTGCCAATTTGCTGAATGTGCCTGAGTCTGTGATTGGCGCCACCATTGTCGCGGCCGGTGGCAGCCTGCCCGAAATCGTGGCCTGTGTTATTGCCGCACGGGCAGGACATCCAGGCGTTGCGGTAGGTAATGTAGTCGGAAGCCAGCTTTTTAATGTCTTTGCGGTTCTGGGGGTCAGTACACTGGTCAGTCCGGTGCATTACAGTGCCAGCATTGCCTATGATCTGGTTGCGCTAACGCTGATCTCTTTTGTTTTTCTGGCTGCATTTTACAGCGATGTAATCCGCAAGAATATTGGCTGGATCATGCTGCTATCCTATGCTGGCTATGCGATCTATCTTGTTGCCAGCACGGTAGGAAGTTAATGACAGGGTTCAGGACTTTACTTCATTCCGGCAATCACCTCAGGGGACTGCGATGGCTGACGTCTTAACACCACCTTTCTCGAATCATACAGACATCGTTCTATATTCCGGATCTGGTCATCACGTCGTCTGGTTTGTTGATTATTCCAACAGGATTACCCGCAAGATACGGGACGTGTTGCAGCGGACATTGCAACGATACAGCAGTTTCGACATTGCTTTGGCTGTCCGGTTTTATCCGGAGCCTGATCAGGGCGATGCAGGGGTCATTGCTGCCAAAGCGGCCATTGCTGCCGAGCAGCAGGGCAAATTTGCGGTAATGCACCACGCCCTGTTCAAGGCAGATCCCCACTTTACGAGGGAGTCTGTGATTGAAATCGCCCGCGAGGCAGGTCTTGATACAGACAGGTTTGAGCAGGATCTGGATTCAAAAGAAACAAGTAATCATCTGTCGGCCAATATTGAATCGGCCACGCAATCATTTGCCCATCCACATTCCCCCATGCTGTTCATTGATGGTCAGTATTATTCCGGCGCATGGGATGATGAATCGATTATCGAGGCGATTGAGAAACCGCTGGGAGTGCAAATCCAGCTTGCCAGTTCACGTTTTTTCAGTTGGGCGGCATCCAGCGGGCTGGTGCTTGTTGTGGCCACTTTTGCCGCTTTGGTCTGGGTCAATTCGGGGCATGAAGAGCAATATGAACAATTGCGTCAGCTTCTGGCCGGAGTGCGTTTCGGCTCATGGTCTTTTGAACTTCCGCTGGAAATCTGGGTCAATGACGGATTGATGGCGCTGTTCTTTCTTATTGTTGGAATCGAGATCAAGAGAGAATTGCATGACGGTGAATTATCCAGTCCGGACAAGGCTGCCCTGCCACTGGTTGCTGCTGTAGGGGGAATGCTGGTTCCTGCAGGATTATACGCGCTGATTAATATGGGGGAGCCTACCGCGCATGGCTGGGGTGTTCCCATGGCAACGGATATTGCCTTTACGCTGGGGATATTGGCGTTGCTCGGATCTCAGGTGCCAACGGCGCTGAAGGTTTTTGTGTCGGCTCTGGCCATTGCAGATGATCTGGGTGCGATTGTTGTGATTGCCCTGTTCTACGGGCATGGGTTTGATAGTGCGGCATTCTTTATGGCTCTGGGCGTGTTTGGCGTCATGATGTTACTCAATTTTGGCAAGATCTACGCACGGTGGCCCTATATGCTGCTGGGTGTGGTGCTGTGGTATTTCACCTATCAAAGCGGCCTTCATGCCACGCTTGCAGGTGTCTTGACAGCCATTGCTATTCCATCGCGTCCATCGGCCGAGATTCAAGGTGTCGCCCTGCAGGCAGGCAAAATATTCGAAAATGAAATTCGATATGACAGCAGTGCCGCGCGCGGTTTTTCTGTTTTGCAATTGCAGAAAATTATTGATCGTCTGCGTGATCCGGGATTCCACCTGCAACATACGCTGGAAAACTGGAGCAGCTACCTGATCCTGCCTCTTTTTGCCTTTTTCAATACCGGGATCATGCTTGGAGGCTCGGAGTTCAGATTGTCATCGCCAGAAGTTCTTGGCGTGATGCTGGGGCTGGTGATCGGAAAACCGTTGGGCATCTGCCTGTTTTCCTGGTTTGCTATCAGGATGGGCTGGGCGAGGCTTTCATCAGAAATTACGATCCGCCACATGATAGGGGCAGGGGCCTTGTGCGGAATTGGCTTCACCATGTCGATTTTTATTGCTTCTTCAGCCTTTGAAGGAGACGTGCTGCAGGCTGTGAAACTATCGGTTCTGGCTGCATCGGTTATCGCAGCAGCTGCCGGCACTGCGATCCTGCTAACAGCGCCCAGGTCTGAGCAGGCAGACACGGTGTCTTGACTCAACTATCCGCATACCGTTAGGGCGCGCGACGAACGGGGCGCTGCTTGCGCCACTGCGTCTCGATCCCCTGGCCGAGTCCTGTCGAAGGGCCTTGCGGATCCCACGGGCAGGGGGACGGATTTATCCATGGCAAATGTTACTGTAATCGGCGCCCAGTGGGGTGATGAAGGCAAAGGCAAGATAGTTGACTGGCTGGCCAGCCGCGCAGATGCCGTCGTGCGTTTTCAGGGCGGGCATAATGCTGGTCATACTCTGGTGGTGGATGGCACAACCTACAAGCTTAGCCTGCTTCCCAGCGGAATCGTTTCGGGCACGCTTTCGGTCATTGGCAATGGGGTTGTGCTTGATCCGTGGGCATTGAAATCCGAAGTGGAAAAGCTTGAATCCCAGGGTGTTGCCATTGGGGAAGACAATTTTGCCATTGCCGATAATTGCCCACTGATCCTTCCACTTCATCGTGATCTGGATGGACTGCGGGAGGCGGCGGCCGGTTCGGGCAAAATCGGGACCACCGGACGCGGAATTGGCCCTGCCTATGAAGACAAGGTTGGTCGCCGGGCAATACGTGTGTGCGACCTTGCCTATCTTGATCAGCTTGAGCCGCAACTTGACCGTTTGTGCGCACATCATGATGCCTTGCGCGCCGGATTTGATCAGCCGCCGGTTGACCGTGATTCCTTGCTGGCCGAACTTCATGAAATTGCGCCCTTTGTCTTGCGGTTTGCCCAGCCGGTCTGGAAGCGTCTGAAAGATGTGCGCAAGGCCGGCGCGCGCATTCTGTTCGAAGGCGCGCAGGGGGTTCTGCTGGATGTGGATCATGGAACCTACCCCTTTGTTACCAGCTCAAACACGGTGAGCGGAACTGCTGCCAGCGGCTCCGGTCTGGGGCCGGGAGCTGCCGGGTTTGTTCTTGGCATTGTGAAGGCTTATACCACGCGCGTCGGCTCAGGCCCGTTTCCAACCGAGTTGCAGGACAGTGTAGGGAAGCGTCTGGGCGAACGGGGGCATGAATTCGGGACAGTTACCGGACGTCAACGCCGCTGTGGCTGGTTTGATGCTGTTCTGGTGCGCCAGAGCTGCGCGATCAGTGGTGTGACGGGGATTGCGCTCACCAAGCTGGATGTGCTGGATGGGTTTGAAACCGTAAGGATTTGCACCGGATATCGATTGCGAGGGAAAATCTATGATTATTTTCCCAGCCATGCGCAAGATCAGGCTGAAGTCGAGCCGATTTATGAAGAAATGGATGGTTGGCAGGAAACCACAGCCGGGGCAAGGAGCTGGGCCGATCTGCCGGCGCAGGCGATTAAATATATTCAGCGTGTCCAGGAATTGATCGAGACTCCGGTTGCGCTTGTGTCAACAAGCCCTGAACGTGAAGATACCGTTCTGGTCCGCGACCCCTTTGAAGATTGATCTCATTTGAGGATTGATGTCACGCGCCTGTGTCATGTTTCAGGTTCTGTGCATACCGCTATGGCGGTGAAGACGGTAAAATACATAATAGGTAAAATGACTTATCCGTGAAGTAAAAGCATTAATATTAATGAAACCATACTTTAAGCATCGGATGTTTACTTAAATCGTGAATTGAAAATCATGAAATATAGCATATACTGTCTTTGTCTCATGGAGATGGGGGTATGACAATGACCAAGCATGGGTCTATTGTTGCTGCGGATCATGATTATCACGGAACTGCGTGCAGCATTGGTGTAATTGCGGCAGAAGTATCCTGTGCTCACCATATAGCAAATTATCTCAGGCTTCTCGGCACTGTGCCGGATAAAGTCCTGTCCTTTGCCCAGTTGGCGGAACAACCCGGCATCCTTGCAGGCCTTGACTTTGCTATCGTCAAGTTTTCAGAGGTGGAAACGGGAACGAAAGAGAGTGTTGAGGCTGAATCCTGTGTCGACAGATTGTTTACCTGCCTCTCGACCAATCCGGGTTTCAAGGCTGTTTTGCTGGTGCCGTTGTCGCTCGCAGATATGGCATGGTATCTGTTCAAGGGGACTGGAGTAACCATCCTTGTTGACCCGAAGGAAGGGGATGTATTTTTCGGTCTGGTGGAGTGGCTTCGGCGTAAACCGGGGCACAGGGATGCTGGTGCACATGCTCATTGCCTTGTTCCGGGAGAAACACTCCATGACATGGCTGACAAGGTTACCCGGCTTTCGGACAAGGTTGATGCAGTCCTTGAGCGGCTTGACCAGAAGCACACAGAGCCTGCACATTGCTGCGAACTGAGGCCGACATCTCCTCCGGGCAGTTATTTATGCACGGCAACAGCGGAAACAGCGGAAGAAGAGATTCTGATACCTCTCGCGCCTGCTGGCCAGACAGTAAAGGCCCCGATTGAAGATGCCTCCCTTATCCGACGGGTGATCGTACGCAGAAAGGCCAGGGCACGCTATTTTGACCCTGATCTGTTTGCCGATCCCGCCTGGGATATGTTGCTTGATCTTGCTGCAGCACGGGCGGAGCGGCAACTGGTTTCTGTCAGCAGTCTGTGTATTGCCAGCGGGGTTCCCCATACAACGGCATTGCGCTGGATTGGGCGGCTGACGGAAGCAGGCATGTTGATCCGGATTGAAGATGAGGCAGACAAGCGCCGCGCCTTTATTGTGCTGAGTGATAAAGCAGTTGATGCTCTGGCGCGTTATCTGCAGGATTATACCTGATAACAGATGAGAATATTGTTTCCTGTGGTGGTTCTGGCCATGTCCGGAGGGTGTTCTGCGCCTCCGGCTGCGATTGAGCAGTATCGGGCTTTACCAGAACGCACAGACTTCCCGGTGAGCGGGTTGGCTGATTATGTGCGGGTTGACAAGTCAGACCGGACACTGACCCTGTTCCGGCAGGGCTGGCCGATGAAAACCTATTACGGATTGCAATTCGGAGATACGCCCACAGGACACAAACGGTTTGAAGGAGATGAGCGCACGCCGGAAGGCCGTTATTATATCGACACACGTAATCCGGACAGCGCCTACCATCTCAGCCTGCGTATCTCCTACCCTGATCAGAATGATCGTGCCTATGCGATGGCATATGGACAATCTCCGGGTGGGAATATCTTTATTCACGGGCAACCGAACGGCCTTGCCGCAGGGCGCATGGAAGGGGACTGGACAGATGGATGCATTGCTGTTTCGAACGAAGAGATCGAAGAGCTTTGGCTCACTATCCCAGATGGAACTATTATTGACATAAGCCCTTGATTTGATCTCATTATGTTCTAATCATGTTCTCGTTCTGGCGGGAGATGATTCGATGATGCAGGCTAATTTTGCGTATGGGCAGGATACTGGAACTATCAGTTTTCCTCTGCGCGTTTCTGTCTTTACCGATGATGAGCCGGAACGACAGTGTCTGTTGGAGGATATCCTGTCCCTTGGTTTGCAACCGGGTATCTGCGGCTCACTTGATCAATTGCATGATGATAATTGCAAGCCCCCCTCTGGAGATCTGGTATTGGTAGATTTCCCTGGGTGCAGCGGGAGGAAAATGGCTGCCTTGTCTCATCTGGATATGTGCGTTGCGCAATCGGGCGGGCAGCTTGTCATATATACATCCATGGATGCACTGGATGCTGTTTTTGCATGTGTCGATCAGTCTTCATCCCAGATTCTTGTCAAGCCGGAAAGGGCGGACCGCCTGATTGCGATTGGCTGTGCAATTGCCAATCTGGGGGATTCCCGGCTCAGGGAATTGAGCGATGATGAACGTCTGATGCTGCTTCGCCTTACCGAGCAGGTATCTCGCATGGCACGACAGGTTGAGCGGATGTCCACCGGATTAGGCGGTCCACCTGATGCTGGCCTACTGGAGGCGAACAGCATTGGCGCTGGCAGCAATGTGTCTGATAGTCATGATGGTGTCTATCGCTTCAGACATCCATCGCAGATGAATCCTGCCGATGAACAGCAGGTCAGTCTACGGGACAGCCTTCGTCGGGAGGTAAGCAATGCTCCTGCTTTTCCAAGTGTTGATCTGGTTCGCCGGATCATCCGCCTGCGGCAATTGCGAGGGCGCTTTTTTGATAGCCAGCAATTTGCAGATCCGGCATGGGATATTCTGCTTGACCTTACGGCTGCCCGTGCTGAACGCAAGCGTGTTTCCGTGACATCGCTGTGCATTGCCAGTGGTGTTCCCCCTACGACAGCCTTGCGCTGGATTGTGCAAATGACCGATGCCGACATTCTTGAACGGGCAGAAGATCCGGCAGACAAAAGGCGCGCCTTCATTCGTCTGTCAGACAAATCGGCAGACAGTATGGCGCATTATTTTGCCGAGGTGAAACAGGCGGCTATGCTACCCGTGTAGCGAATACAGGCTCATTTTTTGCCCGGAAAAAAGCCAATCGTTATTTGAATAATAAAGCTTTTCGCGAAAAAGTGGGTGCCGGTTATTGACCTATGGTCAGCTTCGCTTCCGTAAAAGAAAAGCGGAAACAAGGAATTATAGCATCGCATATGATTCCATCTATTCTCGCGATGCTATAGTCTATTCTGTTTTGCCTTCATAGGCTTCAACAATTCTTCCTACAATCGGGTGGCGGACGACATCGGCTGCGGTAAAACGGCTGGTCGCAATGCCTTCAACCCCTTCCAGCCGGGCGACGGCATCGGCCAGTCCGCTCATGGCGTCGCCACCCGGTATATCGACCTGACGGGGATCGCCGCAAATCACCATGCGACTATTCTGGCCAAATCGGGTCAGAAACATTTTCATCTGTTCGCGTGTCGTGTTTTGAGCTTCGTCAAGAATGACAAAGGCATCAGCCAGAGTGCGGCCTCGCATGAAGGCAATCGGAGCGATTTCAATAACGCCACTGCTTATGTGACGCTCTACCTGTTCAGGAGGCATACAATCATATAGCGCATCGTATAGAGGCCGCAGGAACGGATCGACCTTTTCTTTCATATCACCGGGAAGAAACCCGATTTTTTCGCCTGCTTCTACTGCGGGCCGGCTGAGGATCAGGCGCTGGACACTGCCTGTAATCAATTGGCTGACCGCCTGAGCTACCGCAAGGTAGGTTTTCCCGGTGCCTGCCGGGCCAAGGGCAAAAATGATGTCCTGGCTGGCAAGGTTGTGCATATAGGGGATCTGGCCGGCAGATCGGGGAACAATTGTTTTCCGGCGGGTGCGGATCATTACCGGCGCATGAGTGTCATCCCCGCGAACAATACCTTCCAGCGTCGGTTCGTTTGACATATGGATAAGCGATTCTATAGCGCCGGAGTCCAGTTCCTGCCCCATTGCCAGGCGGTCATACATGGCTTGAATCGTATCACGTGCCTGCGCGATTGTGTCAGGAGTGCCCTCAATATGCAGGCGATTTCCTCTTGCGGCAATAAACACGCCAAGCCTGTTTTCTACCTGAACCAGATTGGCGTCAAATTCACCAAAAAGAGGGACCAGCAGAGACTGGTCCTCGAACTGCATATCGAGTGATGCGCGCTCTTCAGAAGCCGAAGAAACAGTACCGGCGCTTGCAGATTTGCGGGCCATACGCTCCTTTCAAATATCCTGAGTCGCAAGTGTAATACGCTATTGCGCTCTGGCAAGGATGGTCGGGTGAGTTTTGCCGCCAAAATTGTTTTTTGGTCAGGCTTCTCCAGATGGTTCAGGCGGGAACCATCCGGCGGAGCACTTGCGCAGATAAAGAGTTTGGGCCTGCACTGACGAGTTCCACCTCAACCAGATCACCGATTTGGGCTTCACCTGTAAAATGGACAGATTGAAGCCAGGGTGATTTGCCCAGCCATTGGCCGGAATGTTTGCCTTTCCTTTCAACCAGTATCTGACATTTTTTGCCGATACTCGCCTGGTTAAAAGCCATCTGGCCAGCATTGATTGCTGACTGGAGGCGTTGCAAACGTGCATCCATTATCTCAGCGGGAATCTGGTTGGCCATTGTTGCCGCAGGCGTGCCGGGACGTGGTGAATATTTGAAACTGAATGCGGATGCGTATCCGACCGCTTTTACCAGCGAGAGCGTTGCATCAAAATCCTCATCACTTTCGTCAGGGAACCCGACAATGAAATCTCCCGAAAGAGCTATATCCGGGCGGACCGCACGAAAACGATCCAGCAGGTCCAGATAGCTTTCAGCGGTGTGATTACGATTCATTGCCTTGAGGATACGATCTGATCCGCTTTGAACAGGCAGGTGCAGATAGGGCATCAGCTTTTCGACTTCGCCATGGGCATCTATCAGTGCTTCGTCCATGTCATTTGGATGGCTGGTTGTGTAGCGGATGCGTGCCAGGTCGGGCAGGGCGGCCAGAGCATGGATCAGACCTGCCAGGCCAACAGGATTCCCTTTATCATCTTCACCCGACCAGGCATTGACGTTCTGGCCCAGTAAGGTGATTTCTTTCGCTCCGGCATCTGCCAGGCGGCGGGCTTCATCCATCAGATCCTGAAACGGGCGCGATATTTCTGCTCCGCGTGTATAGGGAACGACGCAATATGTGCAAAATTTGTCGCATCCTTCCTGCACGGTCAGAAAAGCTGAAGGTGTAGCGCGCTTGCGGGTTGGCAAGGCGGCAAATTTGGCAATGGGAGGCATATCGGTATCGGTCGAGCGTTCACCTTTTGCTGCCTTATCGATCATGTCAGGCAGGCGATGATAAGCTTGAGGTCCGACTACCATGGATACGGATGGCGCCCGTGACATGATTTCATCACCCTCTGCCTGTGCCACACAACCGGCAACGGCAATGAGAGGTTTGCTCCCGTCAGATTTCTTCAAACGACCAATATCGGAATAGACTTTTTCGGCAGCCTTCTCACGAATATGGCAGGTGTTCAAAACCACCAGATCGGCATCTTCGTCATCCGCAGCGGGGGATATGCCTTTTTCCAAGAGCAGTTCTGCCATGCGTTCGCCATCATAGACATTCATCTGGCAGCCAAAGCTCTTGACCCTGTAGGTTTTGGGAGTGTTGTTATCTGACATAATCGCGCGCCTATAGCGAAAAGTGGCAGGAATGCCAAAGGACGTATTTGTGCAATAGTTTATGCGCCGCGCTGGATGCGCAAGGCAGTTTCAATTTCCGTGCGGGCATGAGCTGCAATGGCTTTTCGTCCAGTGACTTCGACCGGGCTGAATGGTTCAAGATAGTGCAGAATGACGGGAAAATGCCCTTTGCGAGAGAGGATTTTCCTGATGTTATCAAGGCCGCTTTCTTCTCCGATCCATGCGATTTGTGATGCGGCATCCTTATAGTCCAGAAACACGGGCTGCACCCGGACATCTTCGGGAGGTGGATCAAGCACTTTCAGCAATGCAGATTTGAACGGTAACAGGGTATCGTTACTGGATGTTGTGCCTTCAGGAAAGATAGTTACGGACCAGGTGTCATTCAGGGCTTCTTTCAGGGCATCAATTTGTTCGGAGATTTTGCCTCGCTCACTGCGCTCCACATAAACAGTCCGGTTGAGGGTAGCCATCCAGCCTACCAGGGGGGTGTGCTCGAGTTCAGCCTTGGCAATAAATGATGTCCCCGTTGCTCCGGCAAGGACGACAATATCCAGCCATGAAACATGATTGGATATAAAAAATACGTTCCTCCGAAGAGGCTTGCCTGCGATTGTTACTCTTGCTCCCATTATCCAGCCTGCACTGCGCAGGAATATCATTGGTATCGGAGAGCCATAGGCCAGAATCCGCCAGATAAAATGGACGGGTATGCTTGCAAGCAGCAGCATGGCAAGGGCAATCAGGCGCAGAACAAGCCGCAGCCAGCCGAATAGTGAAATGGTCTGATCCGGTGAGGTAGCCATGTTACTGGAGCCACCTTTAATCAGTGATTACGAATCCCGGTCAATCCGGACACCGTATAATTCCATGCGATGATCAACAAGGCGGTAGCCCAGCTTTTCTGCGATAATGCGCTGCAAGGATTCCAGCTCAGGATCGACAAACTCAACGACCTTGCCCGTCTCGACATCTATCAGATGGTCATGATGTGCTTCAGGTGCGGCTTCGTAACGAGCACGGCCATCGCCAAAATCATGACGATCCAGAATGCCCGCCTCTTCAAACAGGCGGACTGTTCTGTAAACAGTTGCAATCGAGATTCTTGGATCAATTTTAGAAGCCCGATCATGGAGGGCTTCAACATCGGGGTGATCTTCACTTTCGGACAAGACCCGTGCGATCACCCGACGCTGTTCTGTAATGCGCAAGCCCCGGTCTGCGCAAAGCTGTTCAATGTCGATTGCTGAGGACAAGAAAATCTCCTGATTTTTTATGCCCTCAACATCTAGGACTACTGGGCTATAATCTCAACCATCATCCTGCAGAATCAGCAGATCAGGCTTTTTTCTTGCGCCCGCCTCTTTGTCCAGGTTTGCGGCCAAGGCCGATTTTCTTGGCAAGCTGACGGCGAGTATCTGCATATTCCGGTGCAACCAGCGGATAATCGGCAGGAAGGCCAAAGCGGGCACGATAATCATCCGGAGTCATATCATGGTCCGTCATCAGGTGGCGCTTGAGCATTTTCATCTTCTTGCCACACACCAGGCAGGTAATGCTGTCTTTCTTGACCGATGACCGAATCGAGACAGCAGGCTCAGGCGGCAGCTCCTCGACAACCGACGGTTCACCAAGGCCGTTCAGTGCATTATAAACATTTACGATAAGCGTAGGGACGCTATCCACTTCAACATTATTATTGCTGACATGAGCGGCAACAATGTCAGACGTTAAAGTAATGAGCGTTTCTTTCATGTCGGTTTGAGAGTTTTCCATCATTTGACCTTAGGATTTTTCGACCTGTATTTTTTATGGATATGTAGGCGGTAGTGAAACAAGCATAATAGATGGTGCTTATTCACTAATTTTCAAGTGAAACTATTTGCAATTCTATTGTATTTTATACCGTTACCCTTGTTAGTTTATAAAGATTTTTTAAAAGTTATTGCGTCCATGCGTAAACCATCGCTGAGCTTATAGTAATTTTCCCTATTGCCGATCGGCGTGAATCCGTTTGCAAGGTAAAGAGAGCGGGCGGGATTATTGGAGCGCATTTCCAGAAAAATATCGTGGGCTCCGCGCTTTCCAGCCGCATTAAACATGTTTTGCAAAAGCCTGGTGCCAAGCCCGTGACCACGAAACTCAGGGCAAACACCTAGCAATAATAATTCTTCCTCCTCACCTGTGGACCGCACAAGAGAAAAACCGGCAACGCATTCAGATTTTGGAGAGATATCCCCCCTCTCCCCGATCAATGTGAAGTATGTATTTGGAAAAGTCAAAGAATCAATAACTTGTCGTCTGCTCCATGCCTCCCCCCAATAGGGGTCGAAGGCAGAATCCATGACGCGCATGATCTGGTCGATGCTATCCATGCTGTTTTGGCTGCGAAGAGCCAGACTGCAAAAAAGCAGCAGATGGCTTCGCATCCGGTTCGCGGCCGTAAATGGGAGAGATATTACTGAAAAAGTGTTGCCGACCCAAAAGAGGAACGTGGCGCGCATCGGGTAAAAATGAAAAGCCGCTGCCCCAACCGCGCAGAATCGCGTAATCTTCGGCCACGGTGCCGAGGATAACTTCAAAACTGCTGGCCTTTACAGCCTGTTCCGGTGCGAGGGATTCCAGGGGAGTTGAGGGGGTCAGGTCTTGTGTGAAATTCTGCACAAACCATTCGCCATGACCGCCGGCCATGGCGACAGTGACGCCATCGACGATTTTAACTGCGTGGTCCTGAATTCCCGTTGCTGCAACCAGTGCCATGGTTGAATATCCGGAGACTTTGCTATTCCAGGCATAGGCAAGCGCCTGTGCGGCAGCAATTCCGATCCTGACACCTGTAAAGCTGCCTGGCCCCAGGGAGACGAGAATTTTATCTGCCTTTCCCTGATCAGGGAAAGAGGAAATGAGCGGGATAACACGTTCTGCATGGCCGCGGCCCAATATCTGGTGTTCCGCCTGCAGCAGGGTATCATTATCAAACAGGGCTATTGAACATGCCGGGGTGGAGCACTCAATAATTAACTGTCTCTGGTTTTCCTGAATGCCGGCTTTTGACACGATCGGGCGTTGAACCTCTCCAGAGGGGAATGATGCCCCGATAATGCGTCCCTAGGCTGCACGAACCTCAACCACTTCGGGCACGTAATGTTTGAGCAATCCCTCAATGCCGTGCTTCAGGGTTGCGGAGGATGATGGGCAACCAGAACATGCCCCCTGCATTTGCAGATAAACGATGCCTTTGCTGAAGCCCCGATACAATACATCCCCGCCATCACCGGCCACAGCGGGGCGAATGCGGGTTTCAAGCAGCTCATTGATTTGGGCAATAATATCGGCATCAGCCGGATTGTCTTCCACAACAGGTTCGATGGCTTCCGGGATATGGATCGCGTTTGCATCCCCGCCAGTGAACAGGGGAGCCTGTGAAACAAAATGATCCAGCAAAATGGCAACAATCTGTGGTTTCAGAGTGTTCCAGTCAGTATCCGGTGTTGCGGTGACAGAAACAAAATTACC
>JBKEEC010000353.1:0-11430 GCA_047975785.1 Sphingomonadaceae bacterium
GCGGTGCCTATTGGGTTATTGCCGCATTGGCGGGTATAATCGTTGCCTCTGTGTGGAATTATGCGCTTTCCAGCCGGTTTGTCTGGGGGCGGTATTAAAAACAGAGTATTTTTTCAGAATCAGAAATAGGTGATAGATTTTTTCGGCGCATCCGGGCCGGAAAATGCGGGCAAACAAACAGCTATGGACTAACCGAAGGCTCTATAGCATCGCGAGAAAAGGTTGAATCACCGCGATGCTATAATTGCTTGTTTTCGCTTTTCTTTTGCGAAAAACCGGTATCCACTTTTTCGCGAAAAGCTTTAGAGCATTTCCACAGCAAGGGCTGTTGCTTCACCACCACCAATACACAGGCTGGCAATACCGCGCTTGAGGCCGCGTGTCCTGAGCGCATTCAGCAAAGTGACAATGATACGCGTGCCACTGGCTCCGATAGGATGCCCCAGTGCGGTTGCGCCACCATTGACGTTTACCTTGTCATGAGGAATGTCGAGGTCTTTCTCGGCAAACATGGTGACACAGGCAAAGGCTTCATTGATTTCGAACAGGTCAACATCATCAACGCCCCATCCTGCCTGTTCCAGAACCTTGGCAATTGCTCCCACAGGAGCGACGGTAAAATCCTTTGGTTCAATCGCATTGGCGGCCATGGCGACAATTTTGGCAACGGGTTTCGCTCCCTGTCTGGCGGCCTGACTGGTTGATGTCAGGACCAGGGCTGCCGCGCCATCACTGATTGAGCTGGAGGTGGCGGCCGTGATGGTGCCATCTTTTGCAAAGGCGGGGCGCAGTTCAGGGATCTTGTCCGGGCGGCCCTTGGGGGGTTGCTCATCCGTATCGACTGTCATTTCACCCTTGCGTGTCTTGATCGTGACAGGCACGACTTCATCAGCAAAGGCGCCATTTTCAATCGCTGCATTGGCCCGGCGCAGAGATTCTATGGCAAATGCGTCTTGCTCTTCACGTGACAGATTGTAGGCGTCGGCAGTTTCCTGTGCGAAAGTGCCCATTGCGCGGCCAGCCTCATAGGCATCTTCCAGCCCGTCCAGCAACATGTGATCATAAGCAACATCATGGCCAAAACGCGCACCCGCACGGTGTTTTTTCAGCAGATAGGGCGCATTGCTCATGCTTTCCATTCCGCCGGCGACGATATAGGTGGCTGATCCACTGGCGAGAGCTTCTGCCCCCATAATGACTGTCTGCATCCCTGATCCGCAGACCTTGTTGACCGTTGTTGCCTGAACCGAACGGGGCAGGCCGGCCTTCAGGGTCGCCTGACGCGCGGGTGCCTGTCCCAGCCCGGCAGGCAGAACGCACCCCATATAGACCCGGTCCACGTCATCGCCTTTCACGCCCGCTCGCTCAACCGCGGCCTTGACAGCAGTTGCCCCCAGATCGGTAGATGCAACATCTGACAGTGCGCCCAGCATCCCGCCCATCGGGGTGCGGGCGTAGGAGAGAATAACGATCGGGTCAGAAGCGGAAAAATGGGTCATGGGAAAATTTCGTCCTTCAGGTGTAAAACTGGTGTAAAATGGTAACTGAAAATCCAGACAATTATGCCCTGTGTTAATCATATGACTCAGACGAGCATGATTACAGCTATTTGGCGATAAACGGGATATCTGCCAAGCCTGAATTATCGTCAATACGTAGCGTCATAACGTTTGTTATAGATGCGAACGTTTCGCATTAGGTGATTTTGGGCGCCGCGCCCTTGCGCCTTGCTCTCTGGCAGCCTAGAGGCGAGCGGAAATCCAGCCCAGACGGGAATCAAGCATGGTTGATCTGAGCCAATACCTTCCGATCCTGATTTTTCTTTTCATTGCAGCCGCATTGTCTGCCGCTTTTGTCTTTTTGCCCATGGGTGTGTCGTTCCTGACCGGGACGCATGAACCCACTGCCGAGAAAACAAGTGAGTATGAATGCGGATTTCCTGCCTTTGAAGATCCGAGAAGCCAGTTTGATGTGCGGTTCTATCTCGTTGCCATTCTGTTTATCATTTTTGATCTGGAGGCAGCATTTCTGTTTCCCTGGGCCGTCAGCCTTGATCTCACGGGTTGGCCAGGCTGGATTACGATGATGGTATTTCTGGGTGAACTGGCCATTGGCCTTGCCTATGCATGGAAGAAGGGAGCGCTGGAATGGGAGTGAGCGAAAGTCTGCCTGTCGCCGCCCGTCCGGGTGAATTGCGCCAGCCCGATCAGGACTATTTTGATGCGCTTCAGGCTGAAGTGAATGACAAGGGGTTTCTTGTCACCAGCACGGAAGAAATCTTCCAGTGGGCGCGCACCGGCTCTTTATGGTGGATGACATTCGGCCTTGCCTGTTGTGCGGTGGAGATGATTCACGTCAATATGCCGCGCTATGACATGGAGCGGTTTGGCGCTGCACCGCGTGCCAGCCCTCGTCAGTCTGATGTGATGATCGTGGCCGGGACATTGTGTAACAAGATGGCACCGGCCTTGCGCAAGGTCTACGATCAGATGTCAAATCCCAAATATGTGATTTCCATGGGTTCCTGTGCCAATGGCGGTGGCTATTATCATTACAGCTATTCGGTGGTGCGCGGCTGTGACCGGATTGTTCCGGTAGATATTTATGTGCCAGGCTGCCCGCCTACGGCAGAGGCCCTGCTGTATGGGGTGATGCAGCTTCAGCGCAAGATCCGCCGGGAAGGCACGGTGGAGCGATAAGATGAAAGTTCTGCATTCCGCTCCGAAATATGCCAGCAATGAAGGCGTGCTGGATAGTCTGGCTGCCGCGCTTGGAGAACATGTCCTGTCCGCGCAGGAGCAGCACGGCGAAATTGTGATTACAGTTGAACGCGCATCGATTGAAGATGCCTTGCGTGAACTGCGTGACAATCATGAATACCAGCAATTGATGGATATTGCCGGAGCAGACTATCCGGCCCGTGCAGAGCGGTTTGAAGTGGTTTACATGCTGCTGTCGGTGACACGCAACCATCGTATTATAGTGAAACTGGCAACTGGCGAGCATGTTCCGGTTCCGACTGTCACGACTTTGTGGCCCAATGCCGGATGGTATGAGCGCGAAGTGTTCGACATGTATGGCGTGGTGTTTGATGGCAATACTGATTTGCGCCGGATTTTGACCGATTATGGCTTTGAAGGCCATCCGTTCCGCAAGGATTTCCCTCTCACCGGCTATGTTGAGTTGCGTTATAGCGAGGAAGAAAAGCGCGTGGTCTATGAACCGGTCGAGCTGGCACAGGATCTCCGCCAGTTTGATTTCATGAGCCCGTGGGAAGGGGCGGACTATATCCTTCCCGGCGATGAAAAGGCCGAAGGTGGACAGGCTGATGCTGCCGGGAAAGAGGGTGCGAAATGAGTATGCAACTCGAACAGTCGCCCACTACGGGCGATGAAGTCATCACCAATTACACGATCAATTTTGGTCCACAGCATCCGGCAGCGCATGGCGTGCTGCGTATGGTGATGGAGCTGGATGGTGAAATTGTCGAGCGGATTGATCCACATGTTGGCCTGCTCCATCGCGGAACAGAAAAGCTGATCGAGCACAAGACCTACCTTCAGGCTCTTCCATATTTTGACCGGCTGGATTACTGCTCTCCGCTGGGGATGGAACATTCCTACGTTCTGGCGGTAGAAAAACTGCTGAATGTCGAGGTGCCTCTGCGGGGCCAGTATTTGCGCGTTCTGTTTGCTGAACTCACCCGCATTTGTAATCATATGCTCAATATCGGGTCGCATGTGATGGATGTTGGCGCCATGACGCCAAACCTCTGGCTGTTCGAAATTCGCGAAGATTGCCTTAATTTCTTTGAGCGTGCATCCGGCGCACGGATGCATTCGGCCTGGTTCCGTCCGGGCGGCGTGCATCAGGATGTGCCACTCAAATTGCTGACAGATATTGGCGATTGGCTCGATACGCGTCTGCCAACCCTGTTCGAAGATGCGATGAGCCTGGTGGTCGATAACCGCATCTTCAAGCAACGCAATGTCGATATTGCTGTGGTGAGCAAGGAAGATGCGCTGGCATGGGGATTTTCCGGCCCCCTGATCCGCGCTGCGGGTATTCCGTGGGATTTGCGCAAGAGCCAGCCCTATGATGTCTATGACCGGATGGATTTTGAAATTCCGGTCGGCACCAATTCTGATTGCTATGACCGGATGATGGTGCGGGTGGAAGAGGTCCGCCAGTCGGCCCGCATCATGAAGCAATGCCTGGCTGAAATGCCTGATGGTCCGGTCTGTTCGGATGATCGCAAGGTGTCGCCACCCAAACGTGGCGAGATGAAAAGCTCGATGGAAAGCCTGATCCATCACTTCAAGCTTTACACAGAAGGCTTCCATGTTCCGGCGGGTGAAGTCTATGTCGCGACCGAAAGCCCCAAGGGGGAATTTGGCGTTTATCTGGTCAGTGACGGGTCTAACAAGCCCTATCGCTGCAAGATCCGCCCGACCGCTTTCAGCCACCTTCAGGCGATGGATTTCATGAGCAAGGGGCATATGTTGCCGGATGCTACGGCGATTCTTGGCGCAATTGATGTGGTGTTCGGGGAGTGCGACCGATGATTACATTCTCTGCTATTCCGGCCCTGTCGCTTCTGGGGGGATCTGTTTATGGCTGAGCGTCATCTCGAACCCGATACTCCTGAACTGCGCGCGCGCTGGGGAGGCTTCGCGTTTTCACCCGAATGGAAAGCGAAAGCTGATGCGGCTATAGCCCGCTACCCTGAAGGGCGGCAGAAATCTGCAGTTATGGCACTGCTTGACTATGCACAGAGACAGGTGGGCGAAGAAACACAAACGCAAGGCTGGCTGCCCATTCCGGTGATGGAATATGTGGCGGCTTATCTCGAAATGCCGATTATCCGCGTGGTCGAGGTCGCCAGTTTCTACACTATGTATAATCTGGTGCCGGTGGGCCGTTTCCATGTGCAGGTATGCGGCACCACGCCCTGTATGCTGCGTGGCAGCGATGATATTATTTCCGCTTGCAAGAAGCGCGGCATGAAAATGGGCCACACCAGTGATGATGGCCTCTGGACGCTGACCGAGGTGGAGTGCATGGGCAATTGCGCCACTGCGCCCATGGTCCAGATCAATGATGGCAATTACGAGGATCTGACGCCCGAACGGCTTGATGCTGTTCTGGACGCACTTGCCGCCGGTGAAACCCCCAAAGAAGGCACGCAGGAGCCAGGGCGTCATACGTCCGAGCCTTCGGGTGGGCCGACTACGCTCAAGGAAATGGTATCGTCCAATCACGATTACAGGAGTGAGTGGTGATGAAGCGTTTTTTTCTTGCTCTGCTGGGGGCCATTGTTGTCGGTGCGTTTGCGCTTTACGTGCTCGGATTGCTGTTTACCGGAACGTTAAAAGTTGTCGGTTGGCTTCTTGGGGCACTGATTGCGATTGGCGCATTTTACCTTATTTTCAAAATCTTGCAGGACAAGGTTGAAGGTGCGGTTGAAGATCATCGCGAGAGAAAAGAACGGCGTGAGCAGCGGGCAGCAGTGCAGGAAGATTTGCGCGGGATGGAAAATGACAGGCCCAGTGGTGACAGGTCTGGTGATGATCGGCGTGATGGCCGCTCCAGTCAGGATTGATCGAGGGACTTATGCTGGCTGACAAGGATCGCATTTTTACCAATCTCTACGGGTTCCAGCCCTGGAATCTTGACGCTGCCCGTGCGCGCGGTGATTGGGACAATACAAAAGATATTCTGGCCAAAGGGCAGGATGTCATTATCGAGGAAATCAAGGCGTCGGGCCTGCGTGGCCGGGGAGGCGCAGGTTTTCCCACAGGGATGAAGTGGAGCTTCATGCCCAAGGAAAGCAAGGATGGGCGTCCGTCTTTCCTTGTTATTAATGCCGATGAATCCGAACCCGGCTCGTGCAAGGATCGCGAGATTATCCGTCATGATCCGCACAAGCTGATTGAGGGTGCGCTGGTCGCCGGTTTCGCGATGCGTGCGCGTGCCGCCTATATCTACATTCGCGGTGAATATATCCGTGAGGCGGAAGTGCTGTTTGCCGCCGTGCAGGAAGCCTATGATGCCGGGCTGATTGGCAAGAATGCGTCTGGCTCAGGCTATGACTTTGATGTGTTCGTCCATCGCGGGGCAGGCGCCTATATTTGCGGTGAAGAAACCGCGATGATTGAAAGTCTTGAGGGCAAAAAAGGCCAGCCCCGGCTGAAACCGCCTTTCCCGGCAGGTGCGGGGCTTTATGGCTGCCCTACAACGGTAAATAATGTAGAGAGCATCGCTGTTGCTCCCACTATTATGCGGCGCGGTGCGGCATGGTTCAGCTCTTTCGGACGGGATAATAACAAGGGAACCAAGCTGTTCCAGATCAGCGGTCATGTGGAAAAACCCTGCGTCGTAGAAGAGGCGATGAGTATCCCGTTTCGCGAACTGATCGAGACGCATTGCGGCGGAATCACCGGCGGGTGGGATAATCTGCTGGCGGTTATTCCCGGTGGTTCATCGGTTCCTCTGGTTCCGGCAGAGCAGATCATGGATGCGCCGATGGATTTTGACGGCCTGAAGGAAGTCGGCTCCGGTCTTGGCACGGCGGCGGTCATCGTCATGGACAAGAGCACGGATATTGTCCGTGCCATTTCCCGTCTTTCTCATTTTTACAAGCATGAAAGCTGCGGTCAGTGCACTCCGTGTCGTGAAGGCACGGGCTGGATGTGGCGCGTGATGGAGCGTCTGCGCCATGGTGATGCAGCAATAGAAGAAATCGACATGCTGTGGGAAGTGACCAAACAGGTCGAAGGTCACACAATCTGTGCGCTGGGCGATGCGGCTGCCTGGCCGATACAGGGGCTGATCCGCCATTTCCGGCCAGAACTGGAGCGGCGGATTGAAGGGCATAACGCAAAGTTCGTGGAGGCTGCAGGATGAGATGGAAGCTATCATCAATGCCATTATCTGGCTTTTCGAGTGGCTTCTCCCCCACAGCGATCCGGGCATTCGCCGTGCGCAGAAAATTGGCTATTTCCTGTTCGGCAGCGCGGCCATCGTTATCGGAGGGCTTGTCTTGCTTGACGTTTATGGGGGCAGATAATGCCTAAAGTAACCGTAGATGGACAGGAAATCGAGGTTCCGGCTGGTGCCACCGTGTTGCAGGCTTGCGAGCTTGCAGGCAAGGAAATCCCGCGCTTTTGTTATCACGAACGACTGAGCATTGCGGGCAATTGCCGCATGTGTCTGGTCGAGGTGAAGCCCGGACCGCCCAAACCGCAAGCGAGTTGTGCGCTTCCGGTATCAGATGGTCAGGAAATCCGCACCGACAGTGAAATGGTCAAAAAAGCCCGCGAAGGGGTGATGGAATTTCTGCTGTTGAATCACCCGCTGGATTGTCCGATTTGCGATCAGGGCGGGGAATGTGATTTGCAGGATCAGTCCGTGGCTTATGGCCGGGGCGGATCGCGCTATCATGAGAACAAGCGCGCAGTAACAGAAAAATATATGGGGCCGCTGATCAAGACGGTGATGACCCGCTGCATCCACTGCACACGTTGCGTCCGCTTTTCTGAAGAAGTCGCCGGTGTGGATGAAATCGGCGCGCTCTATCGCGGCGAAAACATGCAGATCAGCACCTATCTTGAACGTGCGGCAAAGCATGAAATGTCGGCCAATGTGATTGATCTGTGCCCGGTTGGCGCGCTCACCAGCCGTCCTTATGCGTTTGAGGCCCGGCCATGGGAGCTGAAAAAGACGCTTTCCATTGATGTATCCGATGCGATTGGCGCGAATATAAGGCTGGATAGCCGGGGCCGTGAAGTGCTGCGTGCCTTGCCGCGCGTCAATGATGATGTGAATGAAGAGTGGATTTCCGACAAGGCGCGCTATCAGGTGGATGGCCTGACCCGCCGCCGTCTTGATCGTGTCTGGATTCGCAAACGCGGAAAATTGCAGGAGGCAGGCTGGGACGAGGCGTTCAAAGCTATCGCCAAGGCTAAACCGGGCAAGAATATCGCGGCCATTGCAGGCGATATGGTCGATTGTGAAACCATGTTTGCCGCCAAATCACTGCTAGGTGCGCTTGGTTCAAAACTGCTGGAAGGGCGCCAGACCGGCATGGCCTATGATTGCAGCAATCTGGCTGCAGTCAATTTTAACACCACTCTGGCGGGGATTGAAACCGCCGATGCGGTGCTGATTGTGGGCAGCCATATCCGCTGGGAAGCGCCGCTGCTCAATGCCCGTTTGCGTAAGGCTGCGAATGCGGGGGCAAAGATATTCCTGATCGGGCCAGAATGGGAAACGACCTATCCGGCAGTTTTCCTTGGATCTGAAGCCTCTATCCTGCACAAATTGCCCAAAGAAGCTGCGGATGCGCTGAAAAATGCTGAACGCCCGGCGATTATTGTCGGAGGGGGCGCGCTGGCCAAAAATGCGCTGCATCCGGCTCTGGTGCTGGCCGAAAAATACAAGCTCGTGAAAGAAGGCTGGAACGGGTTTAATGTCCTGCATTTCTCTGCCTCGCGTATGGGCGGGTTGATGCTTGGCTACGCCCAGAAGGGTGGCATTGCCGATATTGTGAAGAAAAAGCCCGCCGTGGTGTTTTTTCTGGGCGCGGATGAGGTGGATTACAGCCAGTTCGAAGATAGTCTGAAGGTTTATATCGGCCATCATGGTGACAAGGGTGCTCATGCGGCGGATATAATCCTGCCGGCTGCCGCCTATAGTGAAAAAGATGGCACCTATGTAAACACTGAAGGACGGGTCCAGTTCGCCGAAAAATCCGTGTTTGCACCGGGTGATGCGCGCGAAGACTGGACTATTTTGCGCGCTTTGGCTGATGCTTTGGGCGTTGAGGCCGGTTTCGATACTTTTGACCAGCTACAGGCGGCTATGATTGCACAGGTTCCTGCTCTGGGTGAAGAAGGTCTGGCCGATTACGGAAGCTTGCCCAAACCTGCCCCTAAATCTGACAAAGCCACGAAAGCCGAAGGCGAAATTACCTATCCAATCAAGGATTTCTATCTTACCAACCCGATTGCACGGGCCAGCACGGTAATGCAGGAATGTTCGGCAGAACTGCTTCACGGGGATGCTCTGGTGGAGGCTGCGGAATGACCAGTCAATTCATCACATGGGGAATGGACCCCGACTGGGCGTGGTTCACGGCTACAATTATCGGAATCCTGCTGATTGCCTTGCCGCTGATGCTGGGTGTGGCGATGATCATTTATGCAGATCGCAAAATCTGGGCGGCCATGGCGCTGCGCCGCGGTCCGAATGTGGTTGGCCCCCTGGGCCTGCTCCAGAGTTTTGCTGATGGTCTGAAAGTCATGCTTCAGGAAACGATTATTCCTGCTGCTGCGAATAAGGGCATATTCCTGATTGCGCCGATTGTTACTTTTACGGTGGCGCTAATGGCCTGGGCGGTAATTCCGTTCAATTCTGGTGCGGTTCTGGCTGATATCAATGTCGGTCTGCTCTATATTCTCGCCATCAGCAGCCTGGGTGTTTACGGCGTGGTTATGGCCGGGTGGGCGTCCAATTCGAAATACCCGTTTTTCAGTGCCATGCGCGCAGCAGCCCAGATGATTTCCTACGAAGTCTCCATCGGTTTTGTGCTGATCTGCGTGGTGCTTTATGCGGGCACATTCAACATGAACGGTATTGTCGAGGCGCAGCGCGGCTTTGGTCTTGGCGTGGTCAATGGCTTCTTTTTCAATCTTCTGCTGTTTCCGATGTGGGTAGTGTTTCTGATTTCTGCCCTGGCAGAAACCGCGCGCACCCCGTTTGACCTGACCGAAGCGGAGAGCGAGCTGGTGGCCGGCTACCAGACTGAATATTCCTCGATGAGCTTTGCACTCTACTGGCTGGGTGAATATGCCAATGTGCTGCTGATGTGCACGCTTAATGCGGTGCTTTTCTTCGGCGGATGGCTGCCCCCGTTTGACTGGGCGCCGCTATACCACATTAACGGCTTCGTCTGGCTGCTGATCAAGATCCTGTTTTTCTTTTTTGTTTTTAGCTGGGTCAAGGCCACTGTGCCGCGCTATCGCTATGACCAGTTGATGCGTCTGGGCTGGAAAGTGTTTCTGCCGCTGAGCCTCATTTTTGTCGTGCTGGTTTCGGGCTGGCTGATGTTTACCCGCTATGGAGTGGCAGCATGAGCATAACCCAACTCATAAAGAGCTTTACCCTGTGGGAATTTGTGAAAGCGCACGCCCTGACGCTGAAATATTTTTTCAAGCCCAAGGCAACAATTAATTATCCGTTCGAAAAGAACCCGCTTTCTCCCCGTTTTCGCGGTGAACATGCTTTGCGCCGCTACCCCAACGGGGAAGAGCGATGCATTGCCTGCAAATTGTGCGAGGCCGTGTGTCCGGCACAGGCGATCACGATCGAGGCAGAGCCGCGCGAAGACGGCAGCCGCCGTACCACGCGGTATGACATTGACATGACCAAGTGCATCTATTGCGGTTTCTGTCAGGAGGCTTGCCCTGTGGATGCGGTTGTTGAAGGGCCTAATTTCGAATATGCGACTGAAACGCGTGAAGAATTGCTCTATGACAAGGCGAAACTGCTTGCGAACGGGGACAAGTGGGAGCGGGCGATTGCTGCCAATCTTGAAGCCGATGCGCCATACAGATAGGGGGCGCACAATATCATGATTCATACTTTCTCCTTTTATCTGTTTGCCTTCATGGTAACCGCCAGTGCGGTCATGGTCATTATGTCGCGCAATCCGGTCCATTCGGTGTTGTGGCTGATCCTGGCATTCTTCAATGCGGCAGGACTTATGGTTCTGATCGGGGCCGAATTTATCGCCATGCTGCTGGTGATTGTTTATGTCGGTGCGGTCGCTGTGCTGTTCCTGTTTGTCGTGATGATGCTCAATATTGATTTTGCAGAACTGCGCGCGGGTTTCATTCGCAATTTTCCGCTTGGCATAACAATTGCGCTGGTTTTGCTGGCAGAACTGGTGCTGGGGCTTGGCGCATACAAGGCGGGTATTGTAACACTGGGCACTCCTGATGGCAGTGCAGGGCTGATGCCGGGAGAATCCAATATCGAGGCGATTGGCGCTGTGCTGTATGGCCAGTATCTGTTCCTGTTTGAAAGTGCTGGTGTCATTTTGCTGGTGGCGATGGTGGGCGCAATTGTGCTGACACATCGTGACCGCCCTGACAGCCGGACTCAAAAAATCAGTCGGCAGGTTTCGCGCCGTCCGGATGAGGCGACTGTCAATGTCAAACCCGAAGTGGGCAAGGGGGTGCAGCTATGATTGGCATCGAGCATTATATCATTGTTGGCGCGATCCTGTTCGTGCTGGGCGTGCTGGGTATCTTTCTCAATCGCAAGAATGTGATCGTTATTCTGATGGCGATTGAGCTGATCCTGCTGGCGGTCAATATCAACCTTGTTGCTTTCAGCGCCTTTCTCGGAGATCTGACCGGACAGGTA
>JBKEEC010000354.1:0-20728 GCA_047975785.1 Sphingomonadaceae bacterium
GGACTGATTTCTCCTTTGGCGATTCTGTCGGCGTCAGAGCCTGCGGGGGCCTGCGGCAATGCCGATACATCTACAAATATAACTGGCGGTGGCGGGCATTTGTTCAGCCCTATACCACATAGACCGCTAACGGTTGCCGGGCCCTGAAAAATATAGGGTCCATCAACATTGGGTGCACGTGGCAGGCCATCGTCCAGTGCCTGTTTCGAGGCTGGATCGATTTCCGATGTTGGTTTGACGCGAAATTGCGAATTGTCCTGTTCCTGACCGCAAACAACGATCTCATCGCCTTTTTGTGGCTCACATTTCTTTTCTGGCGGCGGAGGGCCATAGGCGGCCTTTGCCCGGTCAAGAACTTCTGTCGCTGTCACATTGGTGCCATTCTGGGCTTGCACTGTGCTGCCGGACAGAGCAACAACACCTGCAATCAGGAGTGAAAGACACCTGCTCGACATTCGTGGACTCCCTGCTAAAGCGCGGCCCGGTTAACAGCTATGCCGACAAGAAGCCCTGAAGGACTGAATCAATTATGAATACAACCACAGAAAACCCTCTGGATCGCGTTCTGGTTCTGGAAATGGTGCGTGTTACGGAAGCGGCCGCCATTGCTGCCTCGAAGCTGATCGGGCGGGGGGATGAAAAGGCAGCCGATGCTGCCGCGGTGGAGGCCATGCGCACGGCATTCGATACGCTCTTTATTGATGGCACCGTTGTCATCGGGGAGGGCGAGCGGGATGAAGCGCCCATGCTCTATATTGGTGAAAAAGTGGGCGGTGCACCCGAAAAAGGGCCAAAGATTGATATTGCGCTGGACCCGCTGGAAGGGACCACCATTACCGCAAAAGCGGGGCCGAATGCGCTTGCCGTGCTGGCTGCTGCCGAGGAAGGATGCCTGCTGAATGCGCCCGATGTCTATATGGACAAGCTTGCTGTTGGCCCCGGCTATCCGGAAGGGATCATCGACCTTGCCAAAAGTCCGACGGAAAATGTGACCGCTGTAGCCAATGCCAAGGGGGTGAAGCCATCCGATATTATTGTCTGTGTGCTGGATCGGCCCCGCCATGCAGAGCTGATCGCTGAATTGCGCGCTTTGGGGTGTGGCGTGGTGCTGATTGGTGACGGGGATGTTGCAGGGGTGATTGCGGTAACCGATCCCGATACGACTATTGATATGTATATGGGGTCAGGCGGTGCGCCCGAAGGTGTGCTGGCTGCAGCGGCCCTGCGCTGTGTTGGCGGTCAGTTCAATGGCCGCCTGTTGTTCCGCAATGATGATGAACGCGCCCGTGCCCGTAAATGGGGAATTGAAGATCTCAACCGGATATACAAGCTGGAAGACCTCGCCAAGGGGGACTGTATTTTTGCAGCAACCGGCGTGACCAGTGGATCTTTGCTGGAAGGGGTCAAGCATCTGCGCGGCGGAACAATGACAACGGAAAGCGTGGTGATGCGCGCCAGCTCCGGCACAGTGCGCTGGATCAAGGGGGAGCATCGCAGCGTTTAACGCCATTCATGAAAGAGTGGATGCCGGCTATTTCGGCAAGTTTACGCTGGCCTTTGTGGAAGGAGAATGATCTTTCCTTCGCGTTTACCTGCATCCACCATGCTCTGGGCTGTGGCAGCCTGTTCAAGTGGCAAGGTCAACTCGACCGGAATGACCAGCTCTCCTTTTGCCATATCGGCAAGGATACGGGTGAGATCCGTGCCGTTATTTTCTACGCCGTAGAATTGCGGTTCTGCAGGTAGGTCCGGACCTTCAATCGGTGTTGTGGCAACGGTAACGATTGATCCGCCCGTCTGTAATTGACGACATAAATTTGCGACATCAGGGCCGCCCACTGTATCGAGCACATGGTCGAATAGCATATCTGCCGGTGGATTTTCATCCAGCACGATTACGGCGTCTGCTCCGGCATCCCGTGCGGCCTGTCCGGATTCCTGCCGGACGGCTGCAACCACTTTTGCCCCCCGCTTGCTGGCGTAATGCAATGCAATGCGGCCAACCATTCCCAATGCCCCGGTTACAAGAATTGTCTGGCCCGGCTGAACATTGGCAACTCTTTCGGCAATCTGCAGCCCGGTAAGGCCGGCAGTTGGTGCCGCTGCGGCCTGATCAAGGCCCAGTGTGTCGGGAATAATTGCAAGTGCATCAATGGGAGCAACGGCAAATTCTGCATAGCCACCCTTGGATACCGGATCGAGCATGGCCGCCACCCGCGTTCCGGCAGGCGGACCATTCGGACAGGTCTTTGCTACAATGCCGGCAATATCATATCCGGGGATCATCGGAAGGGCATCAGGCATTATCCGGGCGAACATGCCATCTCGCCATTTTCCATCGGCAGGATTGACGGCTGCTGCCTCGACCCGAATGAGGACCTGACCGGAGACCGGAACCGGTTGCGGAGTATCGACCAGCTCAAGAACCTCCGGGCCTCCATAATGCCGGATACAGATTGCGCGCATGTCTGTTTCCTTTTCCTGTGTTTTGCTGTGCTTTGAACGTCACTTTTCATCCTGTTGCCTGTGGGTTGGCAAGCCGGTTCGATCAGATTTGCGATGAATGCCGTTTTCTGCCCTTGAGTGACCGGATCAATTGTAGTGTAAAACGATTGAAATGCACAAAACGGGTGTTTCGACCCCAAATGCAGGAGCAGGAAAATGCAGGGTATTGGCAGCGCAGGGGAGGATTGCCCCTTCAGTTTTAACTTTGATGCATCCACTTTCAAAGTGGGGGATACAGTCAGCTACCGCGTGACGGGGATGGATGACTTTCCCTTTGTGGGGGAACTGCTTGAAGTGCATGATGATCATGTCATCATCGCCGCGGAGCAGGGTAATCCGGCGGTTCAATACCGGGCCACGAGAGAAGATCGCCCGGTTGTTGACGGGGCGCAGATATAGGGCATCATCAGAAACCCGGTATCAGAAACCCGGTATCAGAAACAGTGCCGCAGATCCGCGAAGCGCGCGAATGCTACCTGTCCGATGTCCCCTGTCCTAGCGCAGCATGGGTTTCATAGGTCTCCAGCCTCCCTTTCAAAGCATTGCTGATCATGGGCAGGGCGTCATCCCCCAGCGCCAGCCGGACAGGAGGATTGTCCATCTCGCCCAGTGCAAGCAGTTTTTGTGCTGCAAGGTCGGGATTGCCGGGCATCCGCTCGGCAAAATTGGCCATATTGGCATCCATATGAGAGACCATCGCATCATAGGCCTGTGGTGGTTTGCGGGCAGGCGTTATCATGCTGGATGAACCGAATTTCGTGCGGAACCCGCCTGGCTCGACAGAAGTGACGTGAATACCAAACTGGGAGACTTCCCCCGCAAGCGATTCTGTCAGGCCGACAACTGCGAATTTTGATGCAGAATACAAGCCCAGCATCGGGAAGCCGATTGATCCTGCGGTTGATGAGATATTGATAATGCGGCCCGCACCCTGTTTCCGCATGGCAGGCAGGATCGCGCGGGTTACACGTATTATGCCCATGACATTGGTATCAAGCTGGTGCCATGCTTCATCATCCGATACCTGCTCGACCAGTCCGCGCAGGGCATAGCCGGCATTATTCACCAGAACATCAATCCTTCCAGCCTTGTTTAATGCACTGTCTACGCCATTTTGCACAGATTCTGCATCTGTCACATCCATTTGCACGGCAAAGGAACGACCGGGGGCCCTGGCTTCAAAGATGCTGCATTGTTCCGCCTTGCGGAAAGTTGCGATTACCGTGCCGCCTTTGTCCAGAACGGCATCGGCCAATGCTTCTCCCAGTCCGCTGGATGCGCCGGTGATTAGCCAGTTTCCTGAAGGGCCAGATTGGGGTGCCATGTTTTCTCTCCATCAATTGCCTGCGCTTGAGGCAAGGCCTGAAATGAGAATGATACGCCAGAAGACAGGATAAAAGGCACCCGTCACCTTCAGCTATCGCATAGGCAATATACGCCAGAAACGCCAGTCTGCTTTGGCTCCGGAAAGAAAATGTAGTAATTACTACACAGGATTACCGGAAGACCGAAGAATATAAAGGAGCTGTTGAGGATGGAATTTGTCCCACCTGTATCGAGGCCGGAACATGTGCCGCAGGATCTGGTCGTTGATTTTGATTTTTTGAATCTTTCCGGATCGGAAGATGATATTCAGGAGGCCTATCAGCGTTTTCAGCAGAATTATCCGGATATATTCTGGACGCCGCATAATGGGGGGCACTGGGTGGCTACCCGTGCCGAAGATATTATTCATATGCAGCGTACGACGGATATATTTTCCAATCGTATGGTCACATTGCCGCCTTATCCGGATGGAACCCCGCCACAGCTACCGCTGGAACTGGACCCGCCCCGACATGCACAATATCGCCGGCCCCTGATGCAGTTTCTCACGCCGGGTTCTGTCAAGCATCTGGAAGATGGTGTGCGCAAGGTTGCGGTGGACCAGATTGAGCTTCTGGTCCCTCAGGGAGAATGTGAATTTGTCGAGGATTTTGCCAAGGTCCTTCCGATTCATGTTTTTCTTGATGCGGTAGATCTTCCGCGCAAAGACAAGGATATGCTGCTGCCTATTGCAGAAAAATCCGTCCGCGCCCGCAAAATGGAAGAGCGTATCGGGGCGCAGCAGGCCATGGGCGCCTATTTGCTCGACTGGGTGCGACAGAGACGGGAAAATCCCGGCGATGATCTGCTTAGCAAAATTGTGACCGTCGAAGTGGACGGACAGATGATTTCTGAAGCGGAAGCTGTCAATTATTCCACTCTGGTTCTGTTTGGCGGTCTGGACACGGTTGCGGGCATGATCGGCCTGATTGGTAAATTTCTGGCGGAACACCCTGCACAGCGCAGGGAATTGGCCGCCAATCTCGGAGATTCAAAATTTGTCAGAAATGCCATTGAGGAAATGATCCGCCGTCATGGCATCGCCAATACGGCGAGAGTGCTGACCCAGGATCATGACTATAAGGGGATACGGTTTCACAAAGGGGATCGTATCCTTCCGCCCAATTTGCTGGCGGGGGTGGATGACCGGGCCAATGCTGACCCTCTGGCAGTCGATTTTTCACGCAAACGTCCGGCCCATGCCGCATTTGGCAATGGTCCCCATGCGTGCCCCGGCGCGGTCCTGGCACGAAGGGAAATTACCGTTTTCCTTGAAGAATGGCTGACCCGCATACCTGAGTTTCAGGTGAAGCCGGGGACAAGGCCGGTGCTGGCGACCGGGCAGGTCAATGGCATCCTTCGGCTGGATCTGGTCTGGTAATATGTTTTTATCTGACGGGCTGACAGGTGTTTCTTCCGGTCCCGTCAGCCGCGCTGCATCCGGTTTTTATTACGGATATGTCATACCAATGTGCGATGAGCTTGATTCATCACGCATTGGTCAAGCGCCCGCGCGGCGCCTGAGCATTTCAAACTGCTGATGCGTCAGCATCATGGCAGTTTGGTATCAGGCGTAGCCGTAGCGTTGTCGATAGGCGGCGTTGCGCTGGATCAGCTCTTCGCTTGAGCCGCCATAATCTTCTGGTGTGAAACGCTGCATCGTGCCGGATTTACGCGGGTTGGCATCCAGCCATTCTTGCATCGCCTGTTCAACCGAAGGCTTTAGTGTCAGATCAAAATGGGCGTAGATCTGCCGGATGACGCCCATCTGGTCGGTGACGAAGCTCCGAAAGTCGACATCAAAAACGCGCCCTGGAAGCTTTGCTTTTACAGCTTCGGCCCGTTCCATTGCCTGCGCCCACATTTCCTGTTCACGGGCAAAAATCCGGTTGTAGTCAATATTGCCTTCACCCCGGAATATCCGGTGTGCCCCGCCCAGAAGATTGACGAGCGAGGGCACCGCCTGAAGCGGATCGCGATGGGTTTGAACCACCATGGCATCGGGGAAAACTTCAAACACTTCTGCCAGAGAAAACGTGTCTGTCGGATTCTTGAGCAACCAGGTGAGATCTGGGTTATTGGCACCAATCAGACGGATGATATCTGCGAGATAGCGATAGGAAGCCGTATCCGTCGTGGATTTGAACCATGCATCATAGCGTGGCAGATCAAACTGGGAGCAGAACATGTTGCAGTGGAAGTTCTGGACCAGAATGTTGAGTGATTCTTCCACTGTATCGACGGCCATCCCGTGATCTTCAAGAACTTCCGGCGCAAGCTCGATCATGATATCCAGCGCGGACTTTGCCTGATCAAAATCAGGGTTTCCGGCCCATTCAGCACGAGGAGGACGGGGCTGGGGCGCTCCGCAGAGCCAGTGTTCGGCACCCTGAAATTGCGGATCGACAGCCAGCAGCTTGTGCAATGCGGTTGTTCCTGAACGGACAATGCCGGTCACAATCATAGGCCGCGTGATCGGGCGAGCCATGGCGTCTGGGTTGGCCTTGAATCCGGCAATGGCTTTTAATCTGGCGACCAGATTTGCCAGCAGAAATTCCCGCGCAGCAACAGCACCTTCGGCAGAAAAACCTGCTTCGTCAAATTCATCAAGTGCCCTGTCCAGACCTTCACGCCATTCATCCGGGCCAAAATCATTATGTCCGGCACGGTTGCGGGCTTCTGCCAGCAAGGATTCGGTGGAGCCGGCAAATTGTATCGAGCTGTTTTTCACAGGAATACTCATTTCTGGGTGGGGACTCAGAGCAGGCCCTGCTCTTCAGATGTTGCAGAAGTGGTATCGATACCCATTTCGCGCAAAACCTCGATAATGGCTGTCGTGGCAGAGGCAATGGCCGGAAAACCGACATAGGGAAGGGTCTGGATAAGAGCTTCCTCTACCTCTTTCACTGTCAGCCCATTATTCAGGCCAATACGAACATGGTTCTTGAGTTCGCTCAGCTGACGCTGTGCAATCAGCACACCAATCACGACAAGGCTACGGTGCTTGCGCTCCAGCCCGTCACGCCCCCAGACCTTGGCAAAAGCAAATTCGGTGGCGAGGTCGGAAATGTCGCAGCCAAAACCTGTGCCTGCCATTGCCTTTTCCATAGCAGCCCGTGCTTCTGGTCCCATAAGGTCATTGAAAACGTCAAGCCCCCGCTCGATTGCATTATCGCTCACTCTGTGTTTCTCCTGTCAGGTTTATAGATATGTCCTGAAAAAATCGGTCGCAGCGCCAATGGCCTGCTCTCTCATTCCCGGTTTGTAGGCATCAAGCTGGTCGATCTTCAGGGAAACCATCTGTTTGGGTTCGCCTGCAGCCTTGTAGGCTTCCTGGATCGGCTGGTTGGGGTGGTAGACGTCATGGCCGGTCATCTGCACGATGCAATAAGCGCGAGGCGCGATTTTGCGAGCCGTATAGGTGGCGTCAAATTCTATCACCCGCTCAAAGCTTTCCAGAGTAATTTCGGGGGCCGAGTGCATCAGCATATCGCCGGTTTTTTCATACCAGCCTGTCACGTCATCTATCATGGCCGGATCTGCCGGCATGGGAACAAAGCCGTCCGGTGATGGCGCCGCCATGGGATGGGATGGATCACCGCCCCCCCTTGTTCTTTTGCGCCGTGCTTCAAGCAGGTGCTTCTTTACCGAAAGATAGTCGCTTTCGCGGTTCAGCGATCGAATCCAGAAGTCTCCATCCAGAATCGGAGCCTGTGCAACGCAGGCGCGTACCCGAATATCATGAGCCGCGACATGAGTGACGATTCCACCGCCAAAACTGGTGCCCCAGATACCAATACGTGACGGGTCGATACCCGGCAGGGTTTCTATCCAGTCAATTGCGCTTTTGAAATCCTCGGTTTCCTGCAAGGGCCATAGCCGCCCGCGAGGTTCTCCGCCTGATGTGCCAAAATGGCGATAATCAATTGCAAGGCAGGCAAACCCTGCTTCGGCAAACAGCCGCCCTTCCTCAACCAGACTGCTGCGCGCG
This sequence comes from Sphingomonadaceae bacterium, assembly GCA_047975785.1. Taxonomy (GTDB): domain Bacteria; phylum Pseudomonadota; class Alphaproteobacteria; order Sphingomonadales; family Sphingomonadaceae; genus JACXVD01. The sequence goes on from JBKEEC010000354.1 coordinate 7,862, forward strand.
ACCGTGAAGCCATGACCAATGACCAGCGCAGGCCATGCGCCGTTTTCGTCAAACCCGTCTGGCAAATAGAGATCACCTTCGCAGGCCACACCTTCGCTGGTGAACCGGATGGTTTGAGATGTTGTCATATGCTGCCTTTCAGAATTATGATGTTTACGCGGTGATGATCGAAATGCCACCCGCACCCGGCCGGATATGACGGAAATCGTCTATATGATTGCTGCTCCTGCCGCAGATAGGACGCACACGCCGGTGCTGACGGGGAGTGAAACCTGTTCCGGGCTTCAGGCGTTAATCCCCGAAACGCACAAAGATGTGCTCAGGCACGCGCATCATGCAGCCCAGAACTTGCGGTGCAGGCTTATCAGGATCAAGTCTGAGATTTGGCATTGTATCCAGCACGGCGTGCATGGCACGGGTCATTTCAATTCTGGCGAGATGCTGACCCACGCAGATATGTGGCCCGCGTGAGAAAGACCAATGCGCATCGCGTTTGCGGAAAATATCAAATTGATCAGGATTGTCCCAGATCTCAGGGTCGCGATTGGCAGCGCCAGCCACTACATCAAGCACAGAACCGGCAGGAATATGCATACCGCCCAGTTCTGTATCTACTGCAGCCATACGGGTTTGCATCAGCACGGGGCCGTCCCAGCGCAGGGCCTCTTCAATAGCAGGTGCAATCAGCGAGCGGTCTTTGCGGATAGCTTCCAGCTGATCGGTATTATTGAGTAACGCCGTGAGCAGGATACTGGTGCCGCGATAGGTCGTGTCACCGGCGGCGTTCATGAGTTGTCGCAAAAAGGATAATAAAACCAGATCAGGCAGATATTCGCCATCCAGTTCAGTATTGGCGAGGAGGGAAACCAGATCATCTCCGGGGGTGCTGCGGCGTTTTTCCACCAATGCGGCAAAATAGGCTCCGAGTTTTTTTGCCGCTTCCTGCGAACGTTCGGGATTCATGAAATCGGTCTGGCCTATCGCCAGTCGTTGAAATGTGCGAACATCACTTTCAGGCAGATTGAGCTGGCGGTAAATTACCTCGAACGGATAGAGAATTGTGAATTGCTGGACGAGATCCGCTTCCCCCTTGTCGATGAACGGTTTCATCAAATCCCTGACCACCGGATCAACGATGGCATCGCCCCATTTCTTGACGTGTTGAGGCAGAAATATCTTCTGAAAGATTCGCCGGTAACGACCATGCTCAGGGTTATCCATGGTGCTGATTGAACCCATGCCGAATGTCGTGCCGATATTGGCGCGATAGGCCGCGTTAGAAAAACGGTTCTGATCGGTCAGGCACTCGTTAATTTCCTTCGTGCCAACAATAGTGAAGCGTTCTGCGCCCGGATGAGGCGATGTGCCTACATTGAAATGCTCATTATAATAGCCCTTGTGCACGGGCGCCTTGCTGCGAAGCGCGTGGATAACCGGGTAAGGGTCGTCAATGGCGCCAAAGTTGATTTCATCTGCCTGAAAAGGGTCATAGGCGGGGGGATCGAAATCCTCGATCCTGACTGCAGCGGTAGCCATAATTCTCATCCGTCTCTCAATTGTGTAGTGATTACTACATAAAATGAGCGGGTGTTTCTGTCAATCAGATGGCGCGGCTGGCCTGACTGTGGGCGTTGCAGAAAAAGGTGCGGAAAGGGCGCGCTGGACCATCACTTCAAGCACGGAAACCAAATGATCGCGGTTGCGATTTTCTGGAGGAAAGAGCCAGTCCTGCATCAGCACGGCACTGGCCATCATCCCGAAGGCCAGCCGCACCCCGGTATCGACATCAAAATCGGGTTCAAAGCCCGCTGCATGATGACTGCGCTGTAAATCGGCAATGGATTCTTGTAAAAATGGTTCAAAACCTGCGCCGACCTCATCTGGTCCGCGATCTGGCGGCGGACCGCCAAAGACAAGCGCACGTAGCAATTCACGGTTTTCTTCCAGCAGTTCATAGATCAGCAGGTAAGGGTCTGGGCCATCGCCAAACCGTTCCTTGTTCTGCGTATGAATGAAATCATGAATGGTTTGCGTGAATGGACCGTAAATTACGGCATCAAACAAACGCGCCTTGTCTCCATAATAGCGGAAAAGCAAAGTTTCACTGACTTGTGCTGTCTGGGCGATTTCTCGTGTTGTCGTCGCACTGAAACCGCGTTCGGCAAACAAAGTGCGGGCAGCATTGCGAATGCTTGTGTCCACATCTTCACGACTACGCCGCCGCCGCTTTCCTGCCTGTTTATCTTTCACGCTCACATCGTTTACTTCAGGTTACGGCCAAGTGCCAATGAGTCCTGACCCCAATTCATAATCTTGTGGTTTGACGCAAGCGGGGGGAATTGCAAGCGCATGGAAAGATGTGGTGGTCAATCGACCGAGAATATATTGATTGCCTGACTGGATAACACGCCCCCATTGCCCTGTGCAATGGCAGTTCGGGCGCCTGCTACCTGCCTGTCACCACATTCGTTTCGTAGCTGGCGAACACTCTCGATAATGGTGAAGAGGCCATACATGCCGGGATGTATAAAGGACAGACCGCCACCATTGGTATTGACGGGCAATTTTCCGCCCGGAGCTATTGAGCCACCGGAGACAAAACGGCCTCCTTCACCCTTGGGGCAGAAGCCCAGATCTTCAAGAAACAGGATCGTATTGATTGTAAAGGCATCATAGAGCTGGACGACATCAATATCGCTTACGCCTAATCCCGCCTGCGCTAATGCCCTGGGGCCGCATTCGGCCAAAGCTGTTGTTGTCAGATCAGGCATGGAAGATATGTCGCGGTGGGTGGTTCTGCTAGCCGCGCCAAGTAGCCAGACCGGAGTTTTTGCCAGATGCCGTGCGCGGTCTGCTCTGGTCATGACAATGGCGGCGGCTCCATCTGTGACCAGACAGCAATCCAGCTTGCCCAGTGGATCGGATATGATCCGGGCAGCAAGATAATCTTCCATCGTCAATGGTTCGCGCATCGTGGCAACAGGGTTAAGCTGCGCCCATTTGCGTGCGGCAATGGCCACTTCGCCCAGATGCTCACGTGTTGTTCCAAATTCGTGCATATGCCGCGCGGCAGCCAGTGCGTAACTGGTCAGCGGGTTGAGTGGGCGATAAGGCGCTTCGTAGGGAAAAGGCTGGGATGTGCTCGATAGCTTGCCCGTGGCCGAGGCCTGATTGCTGCCATAGGCGATCAGGGCGCAATCAATCATTCCGGCATCCAGCATCAGTGCGGCGCGCTCGACATAACTTTCAAATACATTGCCGCCGGTTCGCGAATTGTCAGCCACTTTGGGCTGTATGCCGCAATATTGCGAGAAGGTCATGGCTCCGCCGAAAGTGTCGTTGGATGTGGTGACAAATACGCCATCGACATCGGCAAAACCCAAACCCGCTTCTGCCAGCGCATTGCGTGCGGCAATGGCGGCCATGTCATAAGGTTCGAAACCGGGGCAGCGGCCTTCGCCAAAGGTAGAAGCGCCGACAATGGCTGTGCGTCTGGTCGGAAACCCGCTCATGGCCTGTTCTCCGTTGAGCTCTCAGCTGCCGGATCAAAGACAATAATATGTCCTTCTTCGTGCGGGGTGATCCGCGCCCTGACCCTGAGACCAATCGGAACCGCATCTGCATCCAGCCCTTCAACCCGGCTCATCATGCGCGGGCCTTCATCCAGATCAACCAGAACAATGCTCACGGCCGGTTCTGGAGGGCGCTTGCGAATGGCCGTTGCAGAATACACCGTGCCATAACCCGAAGCCTCTACCCATTCGAGGGCTTCTCCCGTTCCCGGAGCAACGGAACGCGGGAAAAAGACATATTGCCCGCTTTCCAGACCGCGCTGTATCATGAACCGGCCAGCGGCCAGATGTGCCTGAAATTGAAGGTCCGGGCCACTTTCCATAGAAACCTTGATCATGTGTTGCTTTCTTTCCAGTCGGGCTTGTTGCGTATGAGGCAATATTCCCCTGTTATGACCTGTGATTGGGCTGACGACAGGATTTTCGTCTTTTACAGGCGCAAATTGTGATTTGATCGTATTCGCGATTGGCACGGGACGATGATTGCATCCATGGCCAAGAGCGGGCAGTTTCTGCCAGTCCGGGTTTCTGTATGGGGCCTGATTGGAGAGAGTCACATAATTATGCCTGTAAACCCGCCACTTGAAGAAGAATATGATCTGGTCATTGTGGGATCGGGGGGGGGGTCGATGACAGCCGCCCTGATCGCCAGGGATATGGGGAAAAGCGCAGTTATCCTCGAAAAGATGGACAGGTTTGGTGGCTCAACCAGTTTTTCGGGCGGTGTATGGTGGGTTCCTAATAACAGCCTGCTGAAAGAGGCGGGGGTTGCAGACAGTTTTGAAAAGTCACGGGAATATTTTGATAATGTCGTGACTTATGAAGGGCCTGGGGTGACACCGGAAAGGCGCGATGCCTTTCTGAAGGCCGGCCCGCAGATGATAGATTATTTGCGGGGCAAGGGGCTGAAAGTCCGCCGCCCCTTTGATGATTGGCCAGATTATTACGATAACCTCCCCGGTGGCTTGCCAGAAGGGCGCTCCCTGATGGCTGATGCCCTCGATCTGAATGATCTGGGGGAATGGAAAGACCATCTGGCCATTTACCCGCCCATGACCGGCATACCTCTGGGGCCGGAAGAGTTCCCGGTTTTGTTCATGATGAAGCGGAATTGGGCCGGCAAGAAAAAAGCGGTCAAATTTGGCCTCAAATCCATCAGCAACAAGCTGGCAGGCCGGGTGATCGCTACCAATGGCGGGGCAATTCAGGGGCGCATGTTGCAAATTGCGCTGCGAGAGGGTTTGAACCTCCAGCGCAGCACGCCTGTCACGGATTTCATTGTGGAAGATGGCAAGGTTGTGGGCGTGGTGGCTGAGCAAAACGGACAGGAGGTTCGGGTGCGGGCGCGCGACGGGGTGATTGTCAATGTTGGCGGTTATTCCCGTAATGGTGCGTTTCGGGCAAAGGTCACAGATGGCCCGACCGATGCGACCTGGACCAGTGCCAATCCGGGGGACACTGGTGAAGTCATTGAGCGTATGATGGACATTGGCGCTGCAACCGATTGTCTTGATACCGCGTGGTGGGTGCTGACATCGCGCAATCTGGATGGCTCGTGGCCCGATGAGGCGTATGACCAGACAGGGGCATTGCGACCATTCATGCACCATCTTGATCTGTCCATGCCGCATCTGATGATGGTGGATCAGAATGGCAAACGATTTGCCGATGAATCGGGCGCCTATATGGAGATTGGCGAACGCATGTATCAGCGCAATCGGGAAACCGGCGGCAAGGCGATTCCGGCCTTTGTCATTTTTGAACAGCGCAACCGGGATCGCTATCCGTGGGGCCCGGCAGCACCGGGAACGACACCCAAAAAATGGCTGGAATCAGGCTATATGAAAAAAGCGGACACGCTGGCAGAACTTGCCGGGTTATGCGGCATTGATCCGGATGGCCTGCAGGAGGAGGCGGAACGGTTCAACCAGTTCTGCCGTGATGGGAAAGACCCTGATTTCGGGCGGGGATCACGGGTGTTTGACCGCACGCATGGAGATCCGACCCTTGAGCCGAACCCCAGCCTTGGCGGTATCGAGAAGGGTCCGTTTTATGCGGTCGCCATGTATCCGGGGGATGTTGGCACTGCCGGAGGTGTGGTTGCCGATCAATATGCAAGAGTGCTGAAAGAAGATGGCTCTGTTATTCCCGGCCTTTACGCGGTGGGCAATTCCACCGCATCGGTATTCGGCAGGTGCTATCCGGCGGCAGGGGCCAGTATCGGGGCGTCTTTCACATTCGGTTATGTTGCGGCGCATCATGCGCTGGGGTCTAATGAACTGGACAAGATACTCGCCTGAGGAGGATGCCATGCCTGTCCCGCAAATGCAGAATATTTTTCAGATTGCCTATGTCACGAATGACATAGATCGCGCGGGGGCTGTTTTACATGACCAGTTCGGTTGCGGTGATGTTCATGTCATGCGCGACCTCCCCAATGCGCTGACCGATATCGGCCTGTGCTTTTCCGGAACGACCAATTACGAATTGCTTGAACCGCTGAACCCTTCAGGGGACTTTTATTCGGACTGGGTTGCCGGAGCGGAGGGCTTCGTGATGCGCTTCCACCATCTGGGTATGCTGGTGGATTCGAAGGAAGAGCTTGCAAAAATTCGCGATTCTCTTCTGGCGAATGGATACAGCCTGCCACTGGATGCGTCCATGCCGGGGCATCTTGATGTGCTTTATGCTGATGCCCGTTCTTCGCTGGGGCACTATCTTGAGTATATTTTTCTGGAAGAGGGCGGCCGGCAGATGTTTGCTTCAGTTCCGGGCAATTTTGTCCGGTAATCAGCGGAGGCAATACACGCCGGAATGATCGTCGATATGATCAGATGATGGAATCATGCGCCCTGCAGACAATCTAAAAAAGATGCACTTGAAATACACATATTCTGAATTTACCCTTTGAAAGAGCAAGTCAGGTGGAGAGTCAGGATGCCGGATCGGGAGCGGGAAACAGTTGTCATGGATGGTCTGCAATGTCTGGCAGACACATGGGGAGATATTGTCGACCCGGCGATGGAACGTTTTTACAAGCAATATCCGGATGCGCTTGAATCTTTTGAATATCATGGTCTGGGAGAGCGTCATAACCTTGAAGGCATGATGATAGAACAGGTCATTTATTTCCTTATGACCTGGCCAGAAGATCCTTCAGAAATCAGCATCATCATGGATAATTCTGTGCGGCACCACCATGATGTCCTGCAAGTATTTCCCCGGTGGTATATTGGCTTGATTGATGCGGTGATAGGTCTGATTTTTGAGGCTTTGCCGGACAATTCCGATAATGCCCGACGGGTATGGCGTGAAATCCGTGATGAACTTGCCAAAGAGATCGAACTTTCGCGTGAAGGGTTTTACCGCAAGGATAATGCAGGGCCATTACCTGTTTTTGGCATGGGCAAAGACGCAGGCTGAAACTCTCCTGACCAATCTGCCATCGCATTTCTGATTATCCGGCTATGCAAGCCTGTATACTTTGCCCGCTTCCTGCTGCTGCGGTATCCAGTCTTTATGCGGCAGTGCGTCAGCACTTCAGTGTTCGTGGCGGAGAGGAGAACAGTCGATGCGTGCGGTATATTTTGATAAGGTCGGTGAACCACTCAGCCTGATTACGATGGATGATCCGGAACCCGGCCCGGACGAAGTGGTGATCAAGGTTGCCCGTTGCGGGATTTGCGGGTCCGATACCCACCTGACTCAGGTTCATGGTTATTATCCTGAACAATCCCTGCTCGGACACGAATTTTCCGGCGAGGTGGTTGCTATTGGCAAAGGTGTTGATGGATTCAGCATGGGTGACCGGATAACGGCCATGCCCATTGCCGGTTGCGGCAAATGCAAGGCCTGCGTGCACGGGGTTCCCATTTTTTGCGAGCAAGGTGCTACAAGCTACACGGGCGGTTTTGCCGATTATATGCGCGTCGGTGTCAACACGGCGGTGCATTTGCCGCAGACATTATCACTGGAAGATGGTGCCCTGACAGAGCCATTGGCTGTCGGCCTGCATGGAGTCGCGATGGCGCGGATACGTCCGGGACAGCCGGTTCTGGTGCTGGGTGCCGGAGTTATCGGCCTGACGGCGATATACTGGGCGAGGCGCCTGGGAGCAGGCAAGATTGTTGCCATGTCACGATCACGCAGACGTGAAAAAATGGCCCTGAATATGGGGGCTGACATTTTTATCCAGAGCGGTGAAAATGAAGTGGGTGAAGTGCAGGAGGCTTTGGGAGGGGCGCCCGAAATCGTCTTTGAAGGAATTGGTGTGGAAGGTGCCTTGCAGCAATGTGTCAATCATGTTGCTCTGGATGGAAAAATTGTCTCGCTGGGTTTCTGCACCAAACCGGACGGGATGGTGCCTTCTGTCTGCACATACAAACAGGTCAATCTGATGTTTTCCATGGCCTATACTATGCGTGAATTTGAATATGCGGCGCATACTATGGACAAGGGAGCCATTGATCCGGGGATTATGGCCACACGGACGATCAGCCTTGAGGATGTTCCCTCTGTAATAGAGCAGATGCAGCAGGGTAAACTCAGCGAAGTGAAGGTTCTGGCTGATCCATCGCTTTAGGGTCAGGGCTCTAATTTTCCCCGCCCTAATCTCTCCCGGAGCTGTCTATTTCACCAGAATGTCGAGCGCGACATGGGCGATAAGTTCGTCCTGCCGCTCTGACCCGCCTGAAACCCCAATCGCGCCGATACATTCCTGACCCTTGATGACCGGAATGCCCCCGGCAAAGGGAAGCATGTGGGGAAGGCTGGCCATGGCAGCATTGGCCGAGGCGGCCTGCCCCAGAGCACTTGTGGGCAAGCGATACATCAGCGAACACCGCGCTTTGGCAAGCGCGATGTCTGTGGATGCGGGTGAAGCCTGATCTGCCCGTTCCAGCATTACGGGTTGGCCTGTAATATCAAGAACAGTGATACAAACCGGGCAGCCTTCTTCCGCAGCTCTGGCCATGGCTGCGGATAAGGCCTGCCGGGTCAGGGCAAGGGTAAATCGCGATGCAGAGTGACTCATCCCGCAGTTTTCCGACCACCACCAATGGGTTGCAGAAACTCGAAACGGACGGATTTCGGATCAATACTGTCGCTGATCTGCATGGTTGCGGATGCTTTCACCAGATCCTGAAGCAGTGCAGGGGGATCATCGGTCACCACTTCATACAGGGCGACATATTTCGGTGGACCTTCATGCCCCGGCCCTGAATACATATAGCGGGTGCAGGCGTTGAACCCGTCAAGCCCCAGCACATCAATCATGTGGGTGTTCTCATACCAGATGTTATAGTCATCATCACGACCCGGCATAGCCTGTGAGGTGACTTGCAGGAGATAATTCATAATGTCCGGTTCCTTCGGTAAAATTCAGACGGATGCAACATAACCGCGACTGTTTTTGAGCGGACGGTCAAAGGAAATATCATTCCGGTCACGTGTATTGGGGCCGGTAGAGAGTTGCATGGCCAGATATTCGGCAGGAATCTCGACGGGGTTAAACGCTCCTGCATATTGGTTCACACAGACACGATGGGCGATGGCCCACTTTCCGTCCCGCTTTTCAAAACGATCAATATAGCGGCCAAAGGCGAGTGTAGGCGGCCCTTCACGGTTTTCACCCCAGAAGATGTAATAGGTTTCGCCGTGGGCGATATCGCCATCCAGTTCAACACTGTGATTGGTGATGATATGCTGGTGCTGACGTTGATTTTCACCATGCCAGCCAATGGCCCAATCCGTAAACTGGTCAGGGTCACCCTCCGCTACACCATGCTCGTCAAGGGCATCGGGGTGATAGGCGCTTGCCATCAGATCCTTGTCAAACCGGTCAACCCCGCGTGTGTAGCGCAACATGGCCTGCCAGATGTCATGTCGGTCTTTTTGTTCCTTCACAAAAGCAACCAGATCAGGTGTCATTTCACTTTCAGCCATTTTTCTCTCCATGCAATCCGTGTGTCAGGGAACATGACCTTCCGCCGTCGGGTCGGCGAGGGCTTCGGCAATTCTGGCGTTCAGCTTTTCAACCAGATCGCGATCGCTGAGTTCGGTAAAGAATCCGAAATCGGCGACGGTATCAAGATGGACAAGAGCGGGCCTGCCATCATCTGTTTTCGTGCTGAGCGGCTGGAAGCAGACCGGCCATTCAGTCGGATGATCCATCACGTCATCCACAGCAAAGCCGAGGTGGAAAATCCCTTCTCCGCGGGTTTCCAGCCATTCCCGTGCATTACTGTTACCGATTCCGGGGGCTACCATTTCCAGCCACAGATCACCCCAGCGAGTAAATGCATTGGAATTGGCGACATTGCCGGTCCAGTCGCGATAGCTTCCATGGTAATTGGTATCGAGCCGCCAGAAGGGGCCAAGACCAAACAGGCGCCGGTAACGGTCCATCCCCTCGTCAATATCCCGCACCACTACACCGACCTGATAGAAGTCGCCCCGGATAGGAAAGTTGCTGCCAATATCGGGTGTCATAGGTATTCCTGTCTGATGGAGGGGTTGGGGTCAGGACCCATGTGCTCAATGAGACCTGAACCTAGGCTGCGAGGTGGTCTTCCGGGCCAGTAAAGCCACCAAGTCTGGCCAGTCGCTTCAACTGTGTGCCCGTATCGCCGAGTATCATCGAGATTGCGGTAAGCCGGCGGAAATAATGGCTGACAATGTGTTCTTCGCTTACGCCGATGCCCCCATGCAACTGGACGGCATTCTGGCCAACAAAACGACCCGTCTTGCCAATGACTGCCTTGACAGCAGCCATGCCGCGCGCGCGTTCCTGCGGGGATGTTTCCCCGGATAGCAGGGCGGCATAGATGGCAGCGGAATGTGCCTGCTCTACCTCAACCAGCATTTCTGCGGCCTTGTGTTGCAGAGCCTGATTGCTCCCTATGGGTTTGCCAAACTGTTCGCGAGTCTTGAGATATTCCACAGTGCCATCAAGTGCAGCCTGCATGATGCCAGCCGCTTCGGCAGCCAGAAATGCGATTCCGGCCTCTTGCGCACGCGTAATACTCCCGTCAGCCAGGCGGGTAGCATGAGCAACAGAAACATCTTGCAGAACAAGATCGGCAGCTCCGCCGCCGCCATGGAGCCGATATTTGCGGATTTCGAGTCCTGCGCTATCTGCCGGAACCAGCCAGCCTCCTTCGCCATCAGCTATCACAAAAAGCCGGGCGCTGTCACCACCGGGAACCAGCTTTGCAGTGCCGGAAAGCCTGTCTCCGTTACGGGTAACCGTGGCCTCATCTGCCAGTGCTGCGATTGTCTCCCCTGTCATGATGGGGGAGAGCAATGATTCTGCCTGTGCTCCCGCTCCGAAACTGATGGCCGTTCCTCCCAGCACGACAGAGGGCAGGTAAGGTTCTATCACCAGTCCGCTCCCGAAGGCCTGGCCGACGATCATCATTTCAACACCGCCAAGACCAAGCCCGCCCTGATCTTCGGGAAAAGGGAGCATGGTCAGCCCCAATTCAACAAAATCCTGCCAGATTTCATCGGACCATCCGCGTGGTGCTGATGTATATCCAAGCCGTTGTTCGAACTGGTATTTATCACGGACCAGCCGCTCAACACTGTCCTTTAGCATACGCTGATCATCAGAAAGTTCGAAATTCATCGTCGCACCTCGCTATTTGAGACCAAGGATCGTCCGGGCGACAATGGTTTTTTGCACTTCACTGGAACCGCCATAGATAGAGGCAGCGCGAAGAATGGCATAGTTTGGCATGACAGAACCGGCCCATTCCTGATGATCAGGGCCAAAAGGAGCCTCATCACTGCTGACTTCCAGAGCTTGTGACCCCATAGCCTCCAGAAGCAGCTCCGAGGCCGCCTGCCGTAATTCCACCCCCTTGAGCTTCAATACCGAAGAGCGCGGGTCCGGTCCGTCCATTTTTCGTTGTGCATCCAGAATACGCAATTGCGTAATTTCAAGGATTTTCAGCTCAGCCTCAAGGGCGGAAACCTTGTTCAGAATAGCGGGATTGTCAGCCGCCAGCCGCTTGATCCGCCGGATCAGATGTTTGGTCATGCCGATCCGGGCTATTCCTGTGCGCTCATTGGAAAGCAGGAATTTGGTGACGTCCCAGCCTTTGTTTTCCTCACCCACCAGGCAATCTACCGGCACCTTGACGTCATCAAGAAAGACCTCATTGACCTCATGGCGCTCATCGGCAGTGATAATGGGGCGTATGGTCACGCCGGGCAGGGTCAGGTCAATCAGCAGGAAGCTGATACCCATCTGCTTTTTCGGAGCATTCGGGTCTGTCCGGACAAGAGTAAACATCCAGTCTGCATGGTGTGCCATGCCTTGCCAGATCTTGTGACCCGAAACGATATAATGATCCCCTTCGCGGCGGGCAGATGTGCGCAGTGCTGCCAGATCGGAGCCGGCGCCGGGTTCGGAAAAGCCCTGTGCCCACCAGATATCATTATTGGCGGTGGCGGCAAGAAACCGCTCCTTTTGTGCGGGCGTTCCATACTGGATCAGCACGGGTCCGATCATGGATACATTAAAGGAGACAGGCTCGGGGGCGGGAGCCTGATGCAGTTCATCCAGAAAAATATAACGCTCGACAGCCGAAAATCCTGGTCCGCCAGCTTCCTTAGGCCATGACGGCGTTGCCCAGCCGCGCGTGTTCAGCACGCGCTGCCAAGCCACGATTTCCGCTTTGGACGGAATACGTCCTTCCGCCATCTTGCGATGGGTTAAGGGGTCGAGATTATCACGGATGAAGGCGCGCACCTCTGTCCGAAAGGCCTCTTCCTCTGCCGTAAAGCTGAGGTCCATAAGGCGCTACTTCCCGACAAAGACAGGTTTGCGCTTTTCAGCGAAAGCCCGGATGCCTTCCTTGTAGTCATCCGAAGCATAGCAGATCTGGAACAGTTCCTCGCACCGGTCCAGGTCACGCTTTGATTCATCCTGCGCATAGGTCCACAAAGTGTATTTGATGTCTTCGGCTGTCAGCGGAGCACCGACAGAGATGGTTTTGACCAGCTTGTCAATCCAGGGACCAAACTCGTCATCAGGCAGAACGCGCCCTACCAGATGCTTGACATAGGCTTCTTCCGCACTGAGGCGCAGGCCACCCAGAAGCATATCCTTGGCTGCACCATATCCCATAATGTCCACCATGCGGCGAAGCGAGGAATAGCGATAGCCAATGCCGATATTCATGGCGGGCTGACCAAAGGATGATTTGGCAGAGCAATAGCGCAGATCACAAACCAGAGCGACAGATACACCGCCGCCGATGCAATAACCATCAATAGCTGCTACCGTAAC
>JBKEEC010000355.1:0-1658 GCA_047975785.1 Sphingomonadaceae bacterium
CCGCGAGACGGAAAAGATAATCTGTCCGCAAACCCGCCTGCACATTTTCAAACGTCACGTCATATATGGGCTTTCCATCGGCAAAATCATGGCCGATATCTTCCAGCATACGGGTGGCTGCAGGACGAATATCTATTTCTTCTGCTGTGATATTCATGGCCCGCATTAACGCCCAGGCATTGCCTTTTGTATGATCGGACGTGGCAAAACCGGGCATGGTATAGCCGCGAATAAAACTGCGCGGCAGGCCCATCCGGTCACACGCTCTGGCCGCTACAACCAGCGCATGGGTAGAATCCAGCCCGCCGGAAATACCGATAACAAGGCTTTTTGCTCCCGTTGCCTCTATCCGGCGCATCAGCCCATCCACCTGGATATTGAATGCTTCGTAGCAGTCTTCATCCAGCCGGTGTTGCCGGTTCGGAACAAAGGGGAAGCGCCTGACAGGGCGGATCAGGCCCTTGTCCCTTGCGCCTCCGGTCTGGACGCGGTGTGAAAAACCAATCGTGCGGAAGTTATCTTCAGGCCGGCCTTCATATTCGGCACAATCGGCAAAGGTCTGGTTACGCAAACGCTCGGCCAGAATGCGATCGCAATCAATATCTGCAATGCACAGCGCCGGAGCATCTGAAAACCGCTCCGATGATGCCAGTTGATCGCCCAGTTCAAAAATCATGCCCTGCCCGTCCCAGGCAAGGTCTGTCGTGCTTTCGCCATGACCGGCAGCACTATAGACATAGGCTGCAATAGCCCGCGTACTCTGCGCGCGTGCCAGCATGGTCCGCTCATCCGCCTTGCCGATCGTAATGTTGGAGGCAGACAGATTGGCGAGAATCGTTGCTCCCGCCAAAGCCCCGCGTGTGCTGGGTGGCAAGGGCGACCAGTAATCCTCACATATTTCGACAAACAGACGAAAGCCCGGAATATTATCCGCCGCAAAGATCAGATCACTGCCAAAGGGCACGGCCTCCTGACCGGCGAGGCAAAGAGTGCCCGAAACACCACGTCCATGGGCATACCAGCGTTTTTCATAATATTCGCGGTAATTGGGGAGGTATGATTTGGGCACCGCACCCAGAATCGTCCCTCCGGCAATAACCACGGCACAATTATAGAGCTTGCCATTATGGCGAAGCGGAGCCCCCGCTACCAGCACAGGCGACAGGTCCGCACTGGCGCGCATAATATCCAGCAGTGCCGTTTCCACCGCATCCAGCAGGCTGCTTTGCAACACCAGATCATCCAGCGCATAGGATGAGAGGCACAGTTCGGGAAAAATCACCAGATCCGCCTGCGCATCATGTGCCCGGCGTGCTTCCTCCATTATGGCATCGCGATTGAAGGAAATATCTGCCGTGCGCACTTTGGGAGTGGCCGCAACAACGCGGATAAAACCATGTGTATGCAGATCATAAAAACTGTGTGGATTGGCGTTCATAAAGGTGGATGCCCCTTTCGTTGCAGATCTTCTGTAAAGCCTCACTTTCAAACGGGCAAATCTTCAGGCAAACGGGCAAACCTTCGGGTCTTGTGCAATGCCGGAATGACGGGTTACATCATGCTCAATACAGGGCTGTCCCCATTCAACCCTTCAGGTGAAAGGTTTTTACATGGCTGATATCACTTATACTCCGCCCCGCGTCTGGACATGGGATACG
>JBKEEC010000356.1:0-15311 GCA_047975785.1 Sphingomonadaceae bacterium
AGCCTGCTTCAGTGCTGTCTCGTCAATATCGGTCAGAACCACTTTCATGCCACATTCGGACAGTTTGCAGGCTGTGGCATAACCGATCCCGCTGGCTCCACCTGTTATCAGGGCGGGTTTTCCAATAAAGTGCTTGATCATCACATGGCTCCAGAAGGGTGGCTATAGCCTTGCGCTTGAACCTTGAAACAGATGCAATGCTATACCTTCTTGTTTTATCAAATCTTTCAGGCCGAAAAGTCTGTCAGCTTTTTATTAAAATGCTCTAATCCGGTATGCGTCAGCATCATTGCAGTCTGGTATAAATGCGCTGCTTCAGATTGTGATCCGACGATTCCAGTCGGCCCGGCGCGCTGCGATCTGCTGTTCTCGTCCGGCCCTGTCCATCGGTTGATGATCGAACATTTCTTTTGGCAAGTCGCTCTGCTTCATCACCTTGCTGGAAATGCGCGGTCCACCATCCACCGGTATTGCAGGCAGGCCTTGCCAGCGCGCCATAAACAGGCTGGTGGCCCTGTCGCCCACATCCATCCAGTTGGCGATGCCCGGATCACGGCGGGCAACCACAAGGCTGAGGCCGCCATCAGGGTCCGTCACGCATTGCTGACGCGTCAGGCTGGACTGGCGTGTATTGGCCTCGATAGAACGGAACCACCAGTCAGTTGCCTGAAATGCTATATAGGCTGCACCTGCCTGATTGGCACGGATGAGGGCGACTTCATCTTCGGCCAGAGTAAAATTCCCCTGTAACCCTGCCTGTGTCACCAGACCGCCCATATTACCGGCATTTTCCGGCGGACGGATGGAATTGCGGGCAACACCGGTAAACAGCCTCTGGAACCAGTAATAGAGCGGGACATCCTCAACTGCCCGAAATGCAGCGCGCCGGGCTTTTTCTTCAATGGAAACCGGCGCTGTGCCGACCTTGTCCAGCCGCTCTATTTCAAGTGTATAGGATGTTTCATGAGCCCAGTCATCGAAGGTTTCACGCACAAACAGGAATTTGACATGAGGCGCAGTGGTCAGGTGATTGGATCGGTTTCCTGCAGGTTGATCATCAATAGTGATAACAAAGCTGCCGTCACTTTCCCGCTTCATCTGCCAGTTTTCTATAGTCTGGATGGTAACGGATGTGCCAAAATTGCCGACCAGGGTGAAGCTGGTATTGGAAGGTTCCTGCCCGTTAGGCCGGGCTGTGATGCGGTATTTACCGCCATGGGCAATTCCTGCCAGACGATAGCAATTGTCCGGGTTATCTCCGCCCATGGTGGCACCGGGCACAGCAGTCCCATTCCATTGGTAGGCTGGCATGAAATTGCGGGTAAAGCGAGGATAGGCACCATCGCAGACAGCAGCCTTGAAAGTGTAATTGGTGACAAACTCTTTCATCGCCATGTCAAAGCGGGATTCCTCATCCGCCGGTGTATCTGTTCCATAAGCCAGACGAAACCGGTTGCCGACCTGGGCAATGGCTGATTTGATTTCCTGTGTTTCCAGCATGGCACGCACATCTGCCTCAGCCGCAAACTGATCGGGATTTGCCAGAGGGTTGGTCATGATTTCAGTCCTCCTGTATAACTTACAACATCATCATTCCGCCCTCGACGCTCAGGGTCTGGCCGGTCATATAGGCGCTGTCATCACTCGCCAGAAAAACGGCTACGGGGCCAATATCCTCGTAGGCCTTGCCCCAGCGCCCCAGAGCCACTGTCTTCAGATTTTCTGCTGCCTGTTCAGGAAAATCCCTGAGCCATTCCTCGGCTGCCTCGGTGATGGCGGAAGGGTTGATATTGTTAACCCTGATATTGTGCGGCCCCCATTCGCGCGCCACTGAACGAGTCAAGCCGCGAATAGCCTCCTTGGCAGCAGCATATGCAGAAAAATAGGGGGCGCCATGTGTGCCCTGATATGACGCCATATTGATGATGGAGCCACGACCTCTTTCCCTGAATCGGGGCAGGGCCGCCTGCATATGCCAGATGGCACCATAAAGACCGGACTGGATGGTTTCATCGAGGATTTCCTGTGTGTTATCCTCCAGCGCGACGCCCTGATGGCTGATCTGGGCGTTGTTCACCAGAATATCCACGCCGCCGAAACGGTCCTGAGCCAGTTGAATGGTGGCAAAGGCATCATCGCGTGAACGCACATCGGATTTGATCGTGGCCACTTTTGCTCCTCGCCTTTCAAGGTCGGCAACCACATTTTCCAGTTTATCGGGATTGCGGCCACTCAGAACCAGCGATGCGCCTGAATCGGCAAATGCCTGGGCAATACCCAGACCAACGCCTTGCCCTCCGCCCGTGATAACGGCAGTTTTTCCATCCAGCTTGCCCATATTTCATTCCTTCGATTGAATTGTGTTTCGGCTCAGTCGTTCAGATACCGTTTCCGATAAGTGTCAAAAGCCGGGCTGAGTTCTTTCCAGTCAACGCCAAAGGGATCGAATGTGTATTTATGCCTGCCATAGCGGTCGCTGGCATTGGCCGGATTGTCGAGCCATTCGCGCATTGCGTTTTCTGCTTCACTGCTCCACGCAAAGCCCCATTTTTCATAGCACTGATGTATGGCCGCTACCGGATCGGCGATGAACTGTTTGAACCCCATATGCAGAACACGATCATCATCCATGGCCGGATCACTCATCACTGAATCAAGTCTTCGACGGAAATCTTCAAGATAGCCTTTGGCCAGGGTTGGCCTGTCTACTGCACCGCTGGTAATTCCGTCATAAACCACTGCAGCAATAGCAAGGTTGGATGGCAGGAATGCTTCAGGTTCGCGATGCGGAAAAAAGCAGTGAGCATCGGGGAATACGCTGAATAGTGTGCTCAAATGACGTTGATGCTCAACGCCTTTCATAACCCAGCGTTTGCGAGGCATTTTCCATTGCTGGTGCTGCATGAACACTTTGAGCCAATGATAGGCTTCCGTCATATCTCCGCCGCCTTCACGGATAGCGAGCGAGGGGGCATCGCACAGCATGACCGGATAATTATCCCGAAAATCCAGCGTCCAGATATCCTCGTCTTCGGTCAGCGTATCGGCATTTTCATCCCAATAGGGGTGCAGGGTCATGATGCCGGGGCAAGTGTCGCAAAAATGCTGCACGACCTGACTGGCCATCTCACGCCTTTTGTCTGTTACGGGTCTTTCCCCCGGAGGGGGGGAGGGTTCATATACCCGCCATGCTTCAACTCCGCGATTGGCTGGGTCAGATGTAAACAATGCCTGCTGGATAGAGGTTCCAGTCCGGGGAAAGCCAATGATAAACACTGGCTCCCTGATCTGTTCATCAAGGATTTCAGGATGTTTTTGCACATCGCGAGCAATATTCAGCCGCCGGGCCAGAATTTTAACGATCTGGCGTCTGGTGGAGATTTTCTGATCGGGAGAATAACCCGTGCCTTGCCGGAAAATGCCCGCCAGCGTGTCCACCCGGTTTCTGAGGCCATCATCAACCAGACCTGATGTACCGGAGACGATTTCTGCTGATTCTATAATGGATTGCGTATCAAGCATCCGGTCATTCATATGACGTTTCCTCAATTTTCGTGTCAGGTCCAATCATTGCAGTGTGACCTGCACCGTTTTCAGTTCTCCCGAAAAAGGAGCAGGAAAAGGGTAATCCGCAACGGGTGAGCCATAATCTGCCCCCACATCCAGCCCTTCATGAATGGCAAACAATCCGGTTACAGTGCGCGTTAGCCGCCCTGTCGCCATTACTTTTCCGTCGGCGAGCAAGGTGACAGTTCCGCCGCGCCCGCGCTCTCCTTCCTTGCCCTCATAGGCGAAGTTCAGGCCAATCTCCCTTGTGCCTGCCGGCAAGGGGGCATCGGCAAGGATACGGGTATGCTCAAGTGCCGCCAGACTATAATCAAACTGCACATACCCCTTCTGGACTGACAGTGCCCATCCACCGGTAAAGCCGCCCTGCGTGATCAGAACACCCTCATCCCCAGGCCCGAAATTGCCTTTGGCGCTGATCGACCATGATCGGTTTTTCACATTGGGGGACATGGCTTCGGGCAAACCGGAAAGTCCGGGGTAGAAGGTAAAATCTGTCCGCGTTCCTGCCTCCACCATTCCGGCCAGACGTTCCCCCGCACGCCAGTCCAGTGGAAGAACATTGTTCTTTTCAGCTTCGCGCCACCAGACCTGTTTCAGCTCTTCAAGGCGCTGCGGATTTTCAGTCGCGAGGTCATGTGCCTGACTGAAATCCTTGTCGAGATTATAGAGTTCCCATGTCACCTTGTCCGGATCAAGCCGGGCACGATGGGGGTTCCACGGGTCAGCCAGTTTTGCCGATGCCATCCATCCCTTGTCATAGATTGCGCGATTGCCAAATACCTCGAAATACTGTGTTTCGCGTATTTCAGGTGACTGCGCATTCCGGAAAGTGGGGATCAGGCTGACGCCATCCATTGCTTTTTGCGCTATCCCGTCCACCCTGGCCGGAGACTCGATACCAGCGGCTGCCAGCAATGTCGGTGTAATATCCGTCACGTCGGAATAGTGCTGCCGGACTTCTCCCTGAGCCTTGATCCCTGTCGGCCAGGAAATAATCATGGGGTTACGAATGGCTCCGAGGTGGGAGACAACCTGTTTGTAATATTTGAACGGCGTGTTCATGGCCCAGGCCCAGCCTGCCGGGTAATTATTGTTCCATTTCGCAGAGCCAAGATCCCGAAGAGTGGCCAGCGATGGCTTTGATTCCTTTTCCATGCCGTTGGATGGCGCAATTTCATTGAGTGTGCCTTGCTCTGCGCCTTCTGCACTCGCGCCATTATCTCCGGCAATGAAGATGATGATTGTGTTGTCTCCGTCCGGTTGCTGACGCACAGCATCAACCAGACGGCCCAGTTCGTAATCAGTATAGGCAGCAAAACCCGCCATGACTTCCATCTGGTGCGCATTGACCCGTTTTTGTTCATCTGAAAGGCTTTCCCATGCCGGCACCCCTTCAGGGCGCGGCGTCAATTGCGCATCGGCAGGGACAACCCCCAGCGCCTTTTGTCGGGAAAAGGCCAGGTCCCGGTAAACATCCCAGCCAGCATCAAACTGGCCCTTGAATTTGTCGATCCATTCTTGCGGAGCGTGGTGCGGCGCATGGGTTGCGCCGGTCGCAATATAGAGAAAATAGGGGCGTTCAGGGCTGGCAGCCTGTTCAGCCTGCACCCATGAAATAGCCCGGTCCATCATATCACGGTTCAGATGATATTCCGGATCAATCGAGGGAGGAACGGCTTTGGTGTTCTCAAATAACAGGGGCTGCCACTGGCTGGTGCCCCATGCGTTGAAGCCATAGAAATAATCGAATCCAAAGCCTGTTGGCCAATTGTTGAACGGCCCTGCCGGTCCGCCCTCATTGGCAGGTGTATTGTGGTTTTTGCCAAACATGGCCGTGGCATAGCCATTATCCCGCAATACGCGGGCAACAGGGGCAGTGCTGCGAGGCATAACGCCTGTATAACCATCATAGCCGGTAGATAATTCGGTCACGATGCCAACACCGGCATTGTGCGGGTTACGTCCTGTCAGCAGGGCGGCTCTGGTCGGGGAACATATGCCGGCTGTGTGAAAGCGATTGTAACGCAGGCCATTATTGGCGAGCCTGTCCATAGTGGGAGAGGGAATTGCGCCGCCAAAAGTCTGGTATTGGCCAAAGCCCGCGTCATCCAGCATGATAACCAGAATATTGGGCGCATCTGCGGGTGCCTGAACGGGCCTGTGCGGCTTTGCAGGATCGGAATCCTTGTATGTGCGCCCTACCTTGCCCTGAAAAGTCTGGTCTGGTGCCGGTATAGAGTCCTGAGCTGAGGCCGTGCTGGAGAATGCGGCGCCCAACAGGGTCGCCAAAAAAATGTTTCGTATGTTTGTTCCCTGATCTGGCATCGTGGACCTTTTCTTTCCGATGAGGCTGGCCGCTCCTGTTGGTGCCGGGCGGAGAGTTTCCTGCTCCGCCCGGTCAGCTTACTGTCTAGAAGCGGTATCCCACTTCCAGCCCATATGTCCGGGGTTCACCATAAACACTGGCCGAGAATCCAAGGCCTTCTGCAATCAGGCCAAGCATACCAATGCGATAGACTTCGTTCAGGGCATTATTCACGAAGGCGGCAGCATAGAAGCCTGTCTCGCCAATCTGATCCAGAGATACGCGTGCATTGACCAGGGAATAGGCGGGCTGACGGCCAATATCTTTCTCGAAATCATCGAGATAGTTCGCGCTGCGCCATGACCAGTTTAGCGAGATGTCCAGTTTCCCGATGGATGGATCGACAGGAGGGGACATGATTCCGGTCAGGCCAGCCTGATGTTTGGGTGTGCCGCGCTGGGCAATCTCGGGCCCCATACTGGATGTGGCAGCACCTGCCAGGATGTCTACGTCAACATAGGAATAGAAACCGGTAAGGGTGAATTCGTCAAAGCCCAGGGTCGCTTCAAATTCTACGCCCTGATTGCGTGATTTGGCAACATTATCGACAATGGTGAAAACATTTCCATTCACAAAGGTCGCGCGCTGTTTCTGGATATTGCTGCCATCCTGACGGAAAATGGCACTGCTGGTCTTCAGCCTTCCGGTGCCAACAGGAGTATCGGTTTTCAGGCCAACTTCATATTCATCGATAAATTCAGGCAGGAAAGGCGCAAGAGAAACATAGCTGGTCGCGCGTGTCGAGAAACCCCCGGCACGAAAACCACGACGATAGGCCGCGTAAAGTGTGACGGAATCGCTTGGCTCATACTGAAGAGTGGCATCGTAAGTCCACTCCTTGAATGTTTTGCTATTGTTGAATGAACATTGATCCATAGGGACAGTCTGTGTGCCGGGGGTATTGGCATCCGTGTCGAACAGGCAGACCCCGGTGCCACCGCCGCCATCGGGCATGTTGGGCATACTGGGGCTGACGGTAATCTTGCGCTTGTCGACATTGTAACGAAGCCCGCCGGATAGACTCAACTGATCCGTCATCCGGAATGTTCCGGCAACAAACCCTGCATAGGTGCGGGAATAGCCTTCACCCGGATTGGCGGTGAAGAACATCCGGGCATCCGTGGTTCGCGCATCCATGCCGGCGCTGACCATATTTCGTTCCGGCAAGGTTGAGGCCATTGAGCCATCAATGCCTTTTTCCTCGAAATAATAACCGCCGATGATGAAATCGAGACTGTCGTTAAATGCCTTTCCCTGAAGCTGTAGCTCCTCACTGATGTTGCGGGTTCGGGCATATTGATAGGGGGTAATCAGGAATACGGGCATTCCATCGTAATCCTGCACAATATCCCGGCTCAGCTTGCGATAGCCAAAGATATTCTTGAGAGTGAGGCTGTCGGACAATTCAATAGTGGTCTTGTTGGTCACGCCCCAGTTCTTGACATTTTCATAGGGTCTGCCCTGCACATCAAGATTGGGATAAATGCCATCACCTGCACCGGTATCCAGCACAAAGCCATCACGACGGAACCTGTCCATCTGGGCGGCAAACTGGGCCGGAATATTGGCATCAATCAGACCAAAATTGCGATAGGCTTCATAGGCGGTGATCACCGAAGGCTCAGAGATTGCCGTGACAAATGATGCTGTGCCGTGTTCTCTGGCACGGAAATAATCAATGATGGTCAGTGACTGGATGCTGTCATTCGGCTCGATCAATCCCGAGATGCGGAATGTATCGTAATTTTCATTGTCATAATCATACCCGGAGGTGATTTCCTTCGCCCAGCCATCGCGTTCATGCGTAACGCCCGCGATGCGAATGGCAGCGATATCTCCGATCGGAATATTCAATGCGGCTGACGCTTCCATCAGGTCAAAATTACCGTATTTACCGGCCACATAACCGTTGAATTCGCCCAGATCTGGATGGCGTGGCTCAACCAGCACGGCACCGCCTGTCATATTGCGGCCAAACAGCGTTCCTTGAACACCTTTAAGAACCTGAACAGAGCCAATGTCGTAGAAACTTTTGCCAAATCCATAGGCGCGCGGTTGCACCACTTCGGCAAAATATGTGCCCACAGGGGGGTCAGTAAAAAGCTGGACTTCCTGAACCCGCTGCCCACGCAAGGCAAAGGCAACGGTATTTCTCTGGCTCTGGGAACTGGTGACCGCCAGCGAAGGCGTGCGAAACTGCAGATCCGTGACATTACGAATGCCGGTCTGTTCGAGTTGTTCACCAGAAATGGCCGACACAGAAATGGGCACATCCTGCAGGGCTTCTTCACGCCGGCGGGCCGTGACCAGAATTTCCTGCACGGCAGAACCGGAGGTAGCTTCTTCAGGTGCCGGTTCTTCCTGCATTGTTTCCTGAGCGGATGCAGGAGTGGCAAAGGCTATCGTAGCAAGACTGGTCGCAGTCAGAAATGCGGAGAATTTGATGTAAGTCATGGCGTGCTCCCGTGGTGCAGGCCCGTGCTGGCCTGATTTGTCCTTGTGTCCCGGCCCGTTTTCCGGGTGGCAGTTGATCAGCTCCGAGTGCCTGTTACAGGCTGGCTGACACCTCATGAATTGCATATTCAGGTCGAAAGGAAAGGGGGTGCGCCCGGATATCGCTCTTATGAACAAATCCGGTCAGCACCCCCTGAAACACGTTTGCTACAGGGAATATAATGCTCAGTTATTTTCCGGTGAAATTCGGCTGCCGTTTTTCAAGAAATGCGTCGACCGCTTCGGTATGGTCATCGCTGAAGCTTGAAACCGCTTCATACCAGACACTGGCATCAATCATGCCCTCAAAATGACGACGCAAGGGGAGGTTGATAGCCTGTTTGGTAAGATTGATGGCAACTGATGCTCCGCCTGCCAGCCTGTCAGCCATGCCATAGGCAGCCTCATCCAGCTGGTCGCGCGGGACAGCCTTGTTGATCAGCCCCATTTCTGCTGCATGTTGGGATAGAACAGGGTCGCCGGTAAGGAGAAATTCTCGCGCGCGCATATAGCCGATCAGTTGCGGCCAGATCAGGGCTCCGCCATCTCCGGCGGTATAGCCCACCGCAACATGAGGATCACCAATCTTGATCCCTTCCACCGCATAGCACAGGTCAGAAAACAGGGCGATAGTGGCGCCCAGACCTATCGCGTGTCCGTTCAGCCTTGCGATGAGGGGTTTTTCCAGTCGTAGCAGGGTTTCCAGAAGTTTGCGGGCTTCAACAAGGCCCATCAGTTCTTCTTTCTTGTTGGTGAGCAGGCGTTTCATTTCGCCAATGTCACCACCTGCGGAAAAGGCTTTTTCGCCTGCACCGGTGATGACAATCACCTTCGCATCCGGGTCATTGTTGACATCCTGCAGGACGCGGCGGAAATCATCATGCATCTTGCCTTCAAACGGATTGGTCGGCGGGTTATTCAGCGTGATGACGAGTACGCCATTGTCACGGTGATCAAGATCCAGCGAGGTGACATATTCATACATAAAACAGATCTCTTCATCTTGTGAGGGCGGCAAACCGCCTTGCATGTGGGTAAGGCTGATGACCAGTCTGTAATCGCTGATCATAATGCGCAAGACATGTGACCGAAAACCGCCTTCATTACACACTGATGATCGCATTTCTGATAGAAGGGCAGGTTTGCGCCCCGGATACTTGCACCTAAAGGCAATGCTGCTCACAACAGAGGCTGTCTTTTCCTGTAATAAAATGGCAGCAGCCAATGCAAAACCCGTCTCTCTTTCAGTCATTTCAGGCATCGGTTCAAAAACATGCGGATCTGTGTGCGATCCGTTCCGGTGATATTGAGCTGACATTTTCCGAACTGGAAAAGGCTTCGCTCGAAGTTGGTTCCGGATTGATGGCGGCAGGAGTGGAGCGGGGAGACAGGGTCGCCATCTGGGGTGTCAACTCTGTTCCGTGGGTGCTGGCCGGGCTGGGGTTGCAGGCTGCAGGGGCGGCTCTTGTCCCCATTGGCACCCGCCTGCGTGGCCGGGAGGTTCAGGGTATTCTGGAAGATGCCGGGGCAAAGATCATCTTTGTTGATCGCTCCTTTGGTTCATATGATTTTGTTGAAGCCCTGCTTGAGCGTGACTTGCCCCTGCTGGAGCAGATTATCGTTCTGGATGATAATGTTCCCGGCGGCACGGATGACAGGGTAACGGGACTTACGGCCTTGTGTGATAGTGGCCGGCAGATTGCGCGACATGATCTGGAGCAGCGGATAGCAGGCGGAAGCGGGGATGATCTGGCCGACATCCTGTTTACATCCGGCACGACTGGCAAGCCCAAGGGCGTGCCCATGGCACAGGCGCAAAGCCTTGAGGCCTGCCGCGCGCAGCAGGCGGAGGTTTCGCGTTTTTCAGCGGGTGAAGTGTTCGCCGTAACCTATCCTTTTGCCCATAATGCGGGGTATCGCGCCGGGTGGCAGATATCGGTTCTGGAAGGTGTCTGTATTGTGCCTGTCAGCCAGTTTGATCCCACGGGTCTGCTTGAACTGATAGAGCGGGAAAAGGTGAATTATCTGCCCGTGGTGCCGACCATTGCCCAGGCGCTGATAGATCACCCCGATCGCAAGAAATACAGGCTGACGAGCCTGCGGGCCATTGCAACGGGCGGGGCTACTGTCCCGGTCAGCCAGGTAGAGGATTTGCGCAATCTGGTGGGCGAAAATACGATTGTTGTAACGGGTTATGGCCTGACAGAAACCGCCGGCTCCGTGTCCACAACCTACCCCGATGATCCGCCGGAAATTGTCGCAAAAACGGTTGGCCGGCCACTGGCCAGTTTGCAGGTGAGGATTGTTGACCCGGACCACAATGATGTTCCTGCAGGAGAGCGTGGTGAAATCGTTGTAAAGGGGCCGCAGGTCATGCGGGAATATTACAATAACCCCGATGCGACTGCTTCTGCCTTCACTCGCGATGGTTTTCTTCTGACTGGCGATGCAGGCTGGTTTGACGAGCAGGGCAATATCCTCATCGCTGATCGGATCAAGGATATGTATCTGGTCGGTGGCTTCAATTGCTACCCGGCCGAAATCGAAAATCTGATGCTGGCAATGGATGGTATAGCACAGGTCGCGGTTATTGGTGTTGATGACCAGCGCCTTGGCCAGGTGGGGCGGGCCTTTATTGTCCGTACACCGGAAAGCAGTGTGACGCAGGAGGATGTGATCGCCTGGTGCCGGGAGGAAATGGCCAATTACAAGGTGCCGCGCTCTGTCCGGTTTCTTGATGCCCTGCCGCTGAACAATACCGGAAAGATCGCGAAAAATGATCTCAGGGCAATGGAGTAGCCGGAGGCCGGAGGAGTAACAATATGTCTGATCTGTCGGGCACATTATTTGATCTTTCGGGTCATACAGCTTTGGTGACAGGGGGGAGCCGCGGTATTGGCCGCGCCTGCTCTGCCAGACTGGCCCAGCACGGCGCCAGAGTGGTTGTCTGTGGCCGTGATCGGGAAACTGCGGAAGCTGTTGCAGGGGACATTCGGGCCGGTGGCGGCGAGGCTCTGGCCCTGACGGGCAATATCACCCGCAGGGATGATCTGGGCAGGCTGCTTGATCAGGCAGGGGCAGAATATGGCCAGATAGATATACTTGTCGCCAATGCAGGACTGCATATTCATGTAGGGCCTAGCGGGGAAATGAGTGATTCCGTGCTGGAAAAGACGCTGGATGGTAATTTCCGTGCGCTGCATTTTCTTTCGCAGCGTTTGCTTCCGGGAATGGTGAAAGCGGGCCGGGGGCGGATTATCAATATTGGGTCGATTGCCGCGCATTTTGGCAGCGGAATTTATCACAGCTATACTTTGAGCAAGTCACTGGCGATGCAGTATATTCGTAACATTGCTGTGGAATTTGGTGAGCAGGGTATCCGGGCCAACACAATATCACCGGGACTGATCCGGACCGATATGGCCGGAGCCATCTTCGACAATCCTGAGGCGCTGGAAAAAGAGCTTTCCCGTTCCACTGTTGGCAGGGCGGGAGAACCGGACGAGATCGCTGGCATGGTGGTTGCTCTGGCCAGTGCAGCGGGGAATTACGTCAATGGCCAGACCATCGCTGTCGATGGCGGTCAGACCATTCGTTATGTTGATTGAATATAGGCCATAATGGGCAGGGCGAGGTTGAGATGAAATACCCACAGGAAGTATCCGGGCTTGAAGTCGGGCTGGATCATACCTTGCCACAGATTATCAGTTTTGCATCACGTCGCTATGGAAACAGGCCATTCTCCATTGATGAAGATGGCACAATCACCAGTTTTGCAGATTTTGAAAAGCGCGTGATCCGTGTCGGTTTTGATCTTCTGTCTCAAGGAATTGAGCCAGGAGACAGGGTTGCCGTTCTGGCGCCAAATTCCACAAACTGGGCTGTGGCCGCCAGTGCGATTATGGCCATTGGCGCAATTATGGTGCCTGTTAATACACGCTTCAAAGGGCCGGAAATCCGCTATGCACTGGAAAAGTCAGCTGCATCTGCCCTGTTTACGGTCGGGGAGTTTCTGGGCACGGATTATCATGCCATGGTGGTCAGGGCTTGCGGGGGGGCTGGTGAAGAACGGCCCACTGCAGATCTGGATCATCTGAAAGCTATTATCGATATAGATAATACAGCTTTTGCCCCCGCCGAAATATCCGTGGCTGACAGGGTCATCTGGTCCGAGGCGGCTGCGCAGGTCCGGCCAGAAACCACCGCAGATATCCTGTTTACCAGTGGAACAACAGGAATGCCCAAAGGAGCGATGCACGGGCATGGGCAAGGCTTGTGGATGAGCCTTTACTGGGCGTGGTGCAATGACCTGAGTGAAGGAGACCGGACAGCGATTATCAATCCGTTTTTTCATTCCTTCGGCTATCGGTCGGGCTGGGTGGTTTCCCTGCTGGCGGGCATGACCATGTATCCGCTTTCCGTGTTTGATGCAGGAAAAATGCTGGAACTGATCGAGCGGGAGAAAATCACCCAGCTATCGGGTGCGCCAGCAGTGTTTTTCTCCCTGATGGACCATCCTGACTTTGCCAGACGGGATATTTCTTCCTTGCGCACAGGCCATACGGGCGGCGCCAAAACTCCGCCCGATATTATCCGGGCGGGATATGACCGTCTGGGATTTGATATTTTCCTGACCAGCTATGGCCAGACGGAATCCACGGCGATGATATCCGGTAACAAAGCCGGTGACCCGCTGGATGCTATCGTCGAAACGGTCGGGCCGCCCATGCCGCAGGTTGAAACACGCTTTATCGATGAGCAGGGCGATGACGTTCCGCACGGAGAGCGGGGAGAACTGCTGGTGCGTGGGCCAAATGTCATGCAGGGCTATTGGCAAGATCCCGAGCAGACAGCCAAAACGGTGGATGCTGATGGCTGGCTCCATACGGGCGATGTTGCCCTGATGGATGATAATGGTCGTCTGCGTATTCTGGACCGGCTGAAGGATGTAATTATCGTTGGCGGGTTTAATGCCTATTCGGTCGAGATCGAGATCATGCTGGCCGATCATCCAGCCATTGCCGAGGTTTCGATTATTGGCCTGCCTGATGAGCGGATGGGAGAAGTGACCGCAGCCTGTGTGGTTCTGACACCGGGCGCGTCCCTGACACTGGAGACACTGAAGGAGTGGTCGCGAGAGCGAATGGCGAATTATAAAGTTCCGCGGCACCTGTTTGTGCTGGATGATTTTCCCCGCACGCCTCTGGGTAAAGTGCAGAAATTCATGTTGAAGGAACAGGCCTTGCAGCAAATGGTAGAATAGCGAGCAGGAGAAATCATGATTGAGAAATTTACATCACCGCAGGGCAGGCGCCCAGGGATGGGGGAATTTGCATTCCAGCCGGTAGCCGGCGCCTTCCAGCCCACGCTGGAATCGATGGCCTCTACGGAAAAGCTGATGGGCATGGACCCGGAAGGACTTTATCTATGGGGGACGTTACGCGATGAGGAAGGCAATATGTATTGCCCCATGCGGAGGATTCCCTATGATCTTCCTGGCGCCAAAAAGGACACGCGGCGCTATTTTTTCCTTCAGCATAATGTCGGGCATGATCACTTTATTATGGACAAGGTTGGCCGGCATTCTGCTCCCAATGACGGACATTTCTTTGGACGGGAAGGGGACAGGATAGTTTGGCGGAGTGCTGCCGATGCCAGAGGGAACCCGTTTTATGTAGAGTGGACGCCGGAAAGCTGCCGCTGGGTTGAAGAAGGCGTTATGGATGTGCGGGGCACTCTGATCAGGCCGGGCCTGCAATGGTATATCCCCAGCCGCTCTTCAGCCATGGCCTATATTGCCTGCATCTTCCTGCTTGAAGGCGAGATCATGGGGCGCAAGGTGCGCGGTCTGATCGGGTTTGATGTCATCTATATGTATGAAGGCGGTGAGGTTTACATCACCAGGGATCCACTGGTTCAGGAAGAGCTGGAACTCATGTGGTATACCTGGGCCACCGTGTATAAGGACGGAACATTGGATGCAGGTCATTTTCTGATTGGCAATGATCTGATGGGTTTTGGCATTTTGACAAATGAAAAGGAACAGGTTCGCCTGACCTATGATGTCGATTGTGAAGTGACCTATGGCGCAGATGGCTATTGGCACACCGGGATCAGGGCCAATGTGTTCGGCGAGGAATATGAGTTTTTGCCTGACCCGCGTGGACGGATGCCCGACCTTGGCCCCATTCCCAATCCGCAACTGGATGGCAGGTGGCGCAAGGTCGGAGATACACGCGAGCCTGATGTCTGGTTTGCCTGGGGTGAAAGTGCCTCAGCCCATGGCACAGTGCCAAGGCAGCGCCTGCCCGGTATCGGTCAGCGTATTGCCACGCCGCTAGAGCGGTTTAGCCGCGACCAGAAGTGAGATTTACACTCCAGGCTGGTCCGTGATTGACCGGCCCGCAAGTGCAAGTGCAAGTGCAAATGATCAGAGTGAAGATCCGTCATCCAGTTCAAACCCGCCGCCTGTAATAGCGCGGCTGGCATCAGACAGGAGATACAGCGCGATGGGGGCCAGATCATCCGGCTCCATCGCACGTTTGCGCGGAAAACTGTCTATCAGGGCCTGCCCATCGGAGCTGTCCAGCCATTCCGTATTGAGTTCGGTCCTGATCCATCCGGGACAGATCGTGTTGACATTGATACCCTTGCGCGCCCACTCCTTGGCCAGAGCCTTGCCCCTCATCAGCACTCCGGCCTTGGTTGCGTTATAGGCAACGAGCTTGTCCAGCACACGATGCGAGCCGACAGAGCCAATCAGCACAATGCGGCCATCACCTTTTTCGGTGGAGCCATTGGCGATCATCCGTCTGGCGCCTTCGCGTGCTGTCAGGAAAACCCCTGTCAGGTTCACATCCACAACCTTGTCAAATTCCTCTGC
>JBKEEC010000357.1:0-3165 GCA_047975785.1 Sphingomonadaceae bacterium
GCCAGAAAACATCGCCGGAAACACTGGCAAAGGCGCTCGATTTTATCGCCAGCCTGCGCAAGACACCGATTGTCGTCAATGACAGCCGTGGATTCTATACCAGCCGTGTGTTCCAGACACTGGTAGATGAAGGGGCAGCGATGCTGGAAGAAGGCGTTGCGCCCGCCCGGATCGAGAATGCAGCCAGGGCCGCCGGTTTCCCGGTTGGTCCACTCGCCCTGCTGGACGAAGTGACGATGGATTTGCCTGTCAAGATTCTGGAACAGGCAATGGAGCAGAATGATCCCAATTATGTGCCGCGTGGCGGGGTGGATGCACTCAGGACGATGATTGCTCTTGGCCGTGGCAGTCGCAAGGCCGGAGCCGGTTTTTATGACTATCCGGCAGATGCTCCGAAACATTTGTGGAAGGGGCTGGCAGAAAAATTCCCGCTCGCTTCGCAGCAGCCTGAGCAGGATGAACTCAAAACGCGATTCCTCTATGCACAGGCGATTGAAACGGCGCGCTGTCTGGAACAGGGTGTGCTGGAAACGCCTCAGGACGCAGATCTTGGCGCTGTTTATGGCTGGGGCTTCCCGGCATGGACAGGCGGCACGTTGAGTTATATCGACACGATCGGGATCGGGAATTTTGTTGCGGAAGCAGACCGCCTGACCGGGCTTTACGGGGAGCGTTTTGCTCCTTCAGACTGGTTGCGGGACCGTGCGACCAGGGGTGAAGGGTTCTATCCGGAAGAAAAGGCAGCATAATGCAGCGTGTCATATTCGAGCCAGAGCACGAGCAGTTTCGTGACAGCGTGCGGCGTTTCATGCAGGCCGAGGTCGGCCCCAATTGGGAGCGTTATCGCAAGGACGGAATGGTTGATCGCGGGCTCTACACCAAGGCCGGTGCGCAGGGCTTGCTCTGCACCTGGGCGGAAGAGCGTTTTGGCGGGGCGGGAATCGACGATTTCCGCTTCGAGCAGATTATTATCGAAGAAAACATCGCTCATGGTGATGTCGGCTTCTATATCAACCTGCACTCGAATATCGTCGCGCCCTATGTTGCGAAGCTGGGGACGGAGGCACAGAAAGAAAAATACATGCCGGGTCTGGTTTCGGGCGAGATTATCTCGGCTGTCGCCATGACCGAGCCGTCTACCGGAAGTGATTTGGCCGGAATGCGAACACGCGCTGTCAACAAGGGCGATCACTGGCTGCTGAACGGGGCCAAAACCTTTATCTCCAACGGGATTCTCGGCGATCTGGTGGTGGTGGCCGCCCGCACCGATCCTGATCGCCCTCACGGGATCAGCCTGTTTCTGGTGGAACGCGGCATGGAAGGGTTTGAGCGCGGCAGGCGGCTCGACAAGATGGGCCTGAAAAGTCAGGATACGGCGGAACTGTTCTTCAATGATGTCCGGCTTCCGCAGGAAAACCTGCTGGGCGAGCCGGGAATGGGTTTCAAATATCTGGCCCGTTTTCTCGCTCAGGAACGGCTTGTTGTTGCGATAGGTGCCGTGGCGGCGGCGCAGACAGCGTTTGATCTGACCCTGGAATATGTGAAAGATCGCAAAGCCTTTGGCCGTCCGGTCGGGACTTTCCAGAACAGTCGTTTTGTCATGGCGCGGATGCGTGCGGAAATTGATATGGCCCAGACCATGGTAGACCAGTGTGTTCTGCTGCTGAATGAGGGCACATTGTCGGCTGAAGACGCCTCGGCAGTCAAATTGCTCTGCAGTGAACTGGAGGGCCGGGTTCTGGATTCCTGTGTCCAGCTTCATGGCGGCGCGGGTTACATGGAGGAATACCGCGTCTGTCGCATGTATACCGATGCGCGCATTACGCGCATTTTCGCCGGCACCAGCGAAATCATGCTGGAAATCATTGGCCGCTCACTGGGGCTTGATGACAGGAAACTCTGACCCTGACGTGATTGCGTATTATACCATCCTGCTGATGCGTCAGCATCATTGCGAATAGGTATAACAGCACAGGAAAGTGTCCTTGCACCGGTTTCGGGCGTCTATACTCATTTGCAGCCATCAAGGGTTGGTGGCAAGAGTTTGGTGGTTCTGGACGGACAAAGCGGCACATGATGCAGTCTGCGAGCAATCATGAAGAAATCGGTCGTCGCTGGCGACCCGTTTTGCTCGCCTATTTCATGCGCAGAGTGCGTGACCATAATGAAGCAGAAGATCTGACGCAGGAAATTCTTGTCAAACTTCTTCAGCATGATGAGCAGAGCATGAAGTCGCCGGAAGCATATGTTTTCCAGATGGCTTCCAACCTGCTGGCCGATCGCGCACGGCGTAACAGGGTTCGCCAGCACTATAGGGAGATGATTGGCAGCTTTGATGGCCGGGGGGTCGATTTGCTTGACCCGTTTCGTATCGCTTCCGGTCGCTCGCAACTGGCGGCACTGGATGCTGCGCTGCGCGATTTGCCTGAGCGCACACGAACCATCTTTATCCTCTATCGTCTTGAGAATCTGAGCCAGGACAGCATTGCTGAAAGTTTCGGAATTTCAGTCAGCGCGGTCAAGAAACATGTTGCCCGTGCTGTTGCTTCTCTTGCCCAATCCATTGAGATCGCCCCATGACCATGTCAGCTAACCCCACACCCGGACCAGACCCGATGGAAGTCGCAGCACAGTGGTGTACGCTGCTGGCAGAAGATGATATGTCGGAAGCCGAATGGCAGGCGTTTGGCGAGTGGTATGAACAGTCCGGCAACCGGGCATTGCTGCGGCAATCGGTAGCCGTGTGGCAACTCTGCGACGAAATTGCTGATTGGCCCGATGTCATTCATTTGCGCAGTCAGGCCCTGTCTGAGTATCGTGATGGCAACCGCTATCGCTGGACCCCTTCAAGAGCCAGACCCTGGAAATGGGCTGTGGGCCTGGCCATGGTGGTTGGCCTGATTGTCTCATGCATATTCTTTCTGGCACGCCCGCAATATGAAATGCTGGATACCGGCACGGGTGAGAGACAGGTGGCAGAGCTTGCCGATAACTCCAAGGTTTCGCTGGATGCGTCTACCAGTGTCGCGGTGCTGCTGGATGACACAGAACGGGATCTGGTGTTACAGCAGGGCCGCGCCAAATTCGATGTCGCCCATGATCCGCAGCGCCCGTTCAGGGTGCATGTCGGCAACAAGACCGTGGTTGCGATCGGGACATCATTCA
>JBKEEC010000358.1:0-16534 GCA_047975785.1 Sphingomonadaceae bacterium
AACAGATAGAACGGGCGCATCCTGAATGGTGGATGATGCGAGGGGCATTGCGATGAAGCAGGATGTGAAACACTATCCGGCGGGGGAGGCCTATTCGATTGGGGGCACCCCTCGCTTCGGCGGAATACTGGTGGTTGCCGACCATGCAAGTAATCATGTTCCGGCCGATATTGAACTGGGTATTGATCCGGCCCTGATGGGGGAGCATATTGCTCTTGATATCGGCGTGGGACCAATCGCCACGATTATAGCAAGGCAGGAGGGTGCCGCATCGTTTTCCGGTGCCATCAGCCGTCTTGTGTGTGACTTCAATCGCGCGCCAGATGACAGGGCTGTTATTCCCGAAACAAGCGACGGCGTTACCATTCCCGGCAATATTAGCATTGACCGTGCGGCACGACTCGCCCGGTTTCATGAGCCATATCATGAAATGCTGGATACGGTTCTGGCGACATGCCCGCCCATGCTTACTCTGGTCTTGCACAGCTATACGCCTGCCCTGACGACACAGCCCGAAGCCCGGCGTCCGTGGCATTGTGGTTTGCTGTATGATCAGGATGATCGCGGCGCGCGTCTTGCCCGCCCATTGCTGGAAGCGGAGGGGCTGATAGTGGGGGATCAGCTTCCTTATTCGGGCAAGGATTACAACGCTGTCATATCGCGCCATTTTGAAAGTGAAGGCAGGCCCTATCTTTATCTTGAAATCAGGCAGGATCTGATCGCTGATAGTGACGGGCAGCAGGAATGGGCGGAGCGTTTGCGACGGATTTGCAATAATGTGGCGTTGAAGCTGGGCGGATAGGCGTGTAAGGCGCAGCATAGCCGCTTTTCGTGTAAGATAATATCGGAGCCACCCGTTCATGCCAGCATACCGTTCCCGCACGTCTACCCATGGACGCAATATGGCTGGAGCCAGAGGCTTGTGGCGCGCCACCGGCATGAAAGACGGAGATTTCGGCAAACCTATCATTGCAGTGGTCAACAGTTTCACCCAGTTTGTTCCGGGTCATGTCCACCTGAAAGATCTTGGCCAGCTTGTTGCCCGTGAAATTGAACAGGCTGGTGGAGTGGCGAAAGAATTTAACACTATTGCAGTCGATGACGGTATCGCAATGGGGCATGACGGGATGCTCTATTCCTTGCCTAGCCGCGATCTGATTGCCGATAGTGTAGAATACATGGTCAATGCACACTGCGCTGATGCCATGGTGTGCATATCAAATTGTGACAAGATCACACCTGGTATGCTGATGGCGGCGCTTCGTCTGAATATTCCGGCGATTTTTGTGTCTGGCGGGCCGATGGAAGCAGGCAAGGTCGTGCTCAATGGCAAGGAACACGCACTTGATCTGGTGGACGCCATGGTGGCGGCTGCCGATGAGCATTACAGCGATGAGGACGTGGCTGCGATTGAACGTAGCGCCTGTCCGACATGCGGTAGCTGTTCCGGCATGTTTACTGCCAATTCCATGAATTGTCTGACAGAAGCATTGGGCCTGTCTCTACCCGGCAATGGGTCAATGCTGGCAACCCATGCAGACCGCAAGGAACTGTTTGTCCGGGCAGGAGCCTTGTCGGTAGAATTATGCCGTCGTTATTATGAGGAAGATGATGCGCAGGTTCTTCCGCGCAGCATTGCAAGTTTCGAGGCATTCGAGAATGCCATGTCGCTTGATATTGCAATGGGCGGATCTACCAATACGGTCCTGCACCTGATGGCGGCTGCGCATGAAGCGGGCGTCGATTTCACTATGGACGATATTGACCGGCTTTCCCGCAAGGTGCCGTGTCTGTCCAAGGTGGCTCCGGCCAAGTCAGATGTGCATATGGAAGATGTGCACCGTGCAGGTGGCATCATGGCCATTCTGGGCGAACTGGAGCGTGCGGGCCTGTTGCATACGGGTTTGCCCACAGTGCATAGCAAATCGATGGCTGCAGCTCTGGAGCGGTGGGATATTGGTCGTACCAATGATCCGCAGGTACAGCAATTTTATCTGGCTGCTCCGGGCGGTGTGCCAACACAAACCGCATTCAGTCAGTCACGTCGTTGGGACGCGCTGGATTCGGACCGTAAAGGCGGAGTTATCAGGGATGCGGACAATGCTTTCAGCAAGGATGGCGGGCTTGCCGTTCTGAAAGGCAACATTGCCCTTGATGGCTGCATCGTCAAAACTGCCGGTGTCGATGAATCCATCCTGACATTCAAAGGGCCGGCGAAAGTATTTGAAAGTCAGGATGAAGCGGTATCGGCCATTCTGGGCAACAGGGTCGTGGCCGGGGATGTTGTAATTATCCGTTATGAAGGGCCGCGTGGGGGGCCGGGGATGCAGGAAATGCTCTATCCAACCAGCTATCTGAAATCCAGAGGGTTGGGGGCTGCCTGTGCGCTGATTACAGATGGACGTTTTTCAGGAGGCACTTCAGGGCTGTCGATCGGCCATGTTTCCCCCGAAGCGGAAGAGGGTGGCGCAATCGGTCTGGTAGAAGATGGCGATATGATCGCAATTGATATTCCGGCGCGCACAATTGACTTGCTTGTGTCAGATACGGAAATGGCAACGCGCCGTGCAGCTATGGAAGCAAAAGGGGTTGCAGCATGGAAACCGCGCCAGTCTCGTGAGCGGCGTGTTTCTCCTGCGCTGGAAGCCTATGCCGCAATGACGACCAGTGCCGCACGCGGTGCGGTTCGTGATGTCAGCCAGTTACGCCGTCGGGGGGAGAGATAATGCGTGCGGGTTCCTTGTGCTGCTCTCTTGTGATGTTGATCCTTGCGGGATGTTCAGGAGAAAATACACCCGCAGCGCAAACAGATGACAGTGCCGTGAGAATAGACTGTGCGATTGGTCCGGGTGCAGTATTCGCCCCGGATTGCGTGGTAGATCGCGTAGAGAAAGATGGCCAGACCATTCTGGTTGTTCGCAATGGAGATGGCGGGTTTCGAAGGTTCATACAGCTTGATGACGGCCGCGGAGTTGGTGCGGCCGATGGTGCGGATGCGGTGGCCCGGTCTTACGAAAATGGAATTCTTGAAGTCACCGTGGGAGAGGACCGATATCGCTTTCCGGCCAGCGTGAACACTCAGGAAACCGGCAATGCAGGCACGGGCGCTGAATCCGCTGAATGACCCTGTCCTGACTGTCGCGCAAACGCAAGCGGCAGAACAGGCCCTGATAAATGGGGGTGTCAGTGTTGATGCGCTGATGGAAAGAGCAGGGCAGGGAGCTGCTGAATATATCTGGCGCATGGCTGCCGGGCAGTCGGTTACGGTGCTGTGTGGTCCGGGTAATAATGGCGGCGATGGTTATGTCATAGCAGAAGTTTTACGCGCACGGGGCCTGTCAGTCAGCGTGATAGCGCCCGATGCCTCCCGAACGGATGCAGCAGCGAATGCGTGTGCTGCCTTTCAGGGGAATGTGAAGCATGACGCCTCCGGTGTGAAAGGCCACATACTGGTTGACTGCCTGTTTGGAAGCGGCCTGACGCGCGGCCTGTCTGAAGAAAATTCCGCCCTGCTCATGGGCCTGACAGAACGCCATGCAAAAATTGTCGCCATTGATATGCCCAGTGGTGTCGATAGTGATAGCGGTGCCATTCTTTCTCCTGTTCCGGTATACGACCTCACGATTGCTCTGGGCGCGTGGAAATGGGCGCATTTCATGATGCCTGCAGCGCAGTATATGGGCGCTCTGGAAAAGGTGGGCATTGGTCTGGATGTGAGTATATCGGATGCATTTCCGCCTGTCCTGAAATTGACAAGACCGCAATTGTCCAGCCCGGCGCCTGATGCCCATAAATACACTCGCGGGCTGGTTGCTATTGTAGCAGGTGCCATGCCCGGTGCAGCCATGCTTGCGGCTCTTGCTGCCCGAAATAGCGGTGCAGGCTATGTCAAACTGTTAAGCGATGGACAGGATTTTGCCGCGCCGCCGGATATTGTGATTGACCGGAGCCCGCTTGCCGAAGCACTGACAGACTCCCGTATCTCCTCTCTTCTGATCGGTCCGGGTCTGGGACGGGACGAGACGGCCCGCAAACGCCTTGATACGGTGCTTCGTTCTGCGGGGGGCGGGGCACTCACTCTTGATGCTGATGCGCTGATGCTTCTGGAAGCCGCGCAATGGCCCGACATGAAACACGAAAACTGTGTCATGACTCCGCACGCCGGAGAATTATCCCGATTGTGCGAGACTTTTCTGATTCCTGATGGACAAAGCGTATTTGCCCGCAAGGTGTTTGAAGTAATTGAACTGGGCAAAAAGACGCGTGCAACACTTATTGCCAAAGGGCCGGATACTGTTTTGTATCATCACAATAAGGGAATAGTGGTTTCTGCTCCGGCATCCAGCTGGCTTTCCGTCGCAGGCACAGGGGATGTGCTGTCGGGAATTGTCGCGGCACGCCTTGCATCTGGTAGTGATCCACTTGCCGCAGGCAGCGAGGCAGTCTGGCTACATGGTGAAGCCGCGCGTCTGGCAGGATGTGCATTTTCCGCTCTCCAGCTTGTCGATCAGTTGCGGGCAGCCTATGCGCGCTGCCTGTGACCGATGAATCGAAAATTTGCCGAATTGCTGCCAAAGGAGACGGCGTAACTGCTCAGGGTCTGCATGTGCCTATGTCAGCTCCGGGGGACTGGCTTGATGATCTTGGCGCTCTGCAGCACGGGCCGCATCATATTGCGCCTGAATGTCAACATTTTGGGCGTTGCGGCGGCTGCCAGTTGCAGCATTGTGATGATGAGGTGCTGCGCCAGTTTGTTGAGGATCGGGTTCGCATGGCGGCGTCCGGACAAGGGATAGGCTTGCCAGATCCGGCGCCTGTTCATTTGTCTCCGCCATATAGCCGACGCCGCGCCAGCCTGTATGGGCAAAATGGCGGTGGGGGGCCGGTTATTGGCTATCGGGAACATCGCGCGCACAGGGTGGTCAACTTGCGTGAATGTCCTGTCCTGTCGCGTCAACTGTTTGAAAGTATCAAGCCGCTGCGGCAATATCTGGCGCAAAGACGTGGACGTTATGGGGTTCAGATAGAATTGACCCTGACAGATCAGGGTGTGGATTGCGCTCTGCAAAATCTGACTGTTGAAGGGCTGGAGCAGACAGAGAGCTTACTTGATCTTGCGCGCGACAACAGTTTTGCGCGCATCTCGGTTGATCAGGGCTATGGCGCAGAAACGATGTGGGAGCCGGCGCCTGTGACCGTGACTTTTTCAGGCGTGGCGGTGGCATTTCCCGCGAGCAGTTTCCTGCAGGCCACTCTCGATGGAGAGGAATGTCTGCGAAATGCCGTCACCCGGTGGACGCAGGGCTGCAATACCATTGCCGACCTTTTTTCCGGACTTGGGACATTCTCTTTCGCCCTTGCCGGGCAGGCAAAAGTTCTGGCGGCAGAGGCATCCCGGTCTGCACATCTGGCCTGTAAATCCGCAGCGCAATCTTCTCAATTACCCGTCTTTGCACTTCACAGGGATTTATATCGCAACCCGCTTATGCCGGATGAATTGAATCGCTTTGATGCCATTGTGCTGGACCCTCCACGCGCCGGAGCAAAAGAGCAGATACGCTGTCTGGCCGAAAGCCATGTTCCGAAAATTGTCTATGTCAGTTGCAATCCGTCAAGCTGGTCACGCGATGCGCGAACGCTTGGTGATGCCGGATGGAGGCTGGTTGAATTGCAGCCTGTTGGCCAGTTCCGCTGGTCAACCCATGTTGAATTGGCAAGTATGTTTGTGCGAGAGTGACAACAGATCAGTGCCTGCC
This sequence comes from Sphingomonadaceae bacterium, assembly GCA_047975785.1. Lineage (GTDB taxonomy): Bacteria > Pseudomonadota > Alphaproteobacteria > Sphingomonadales > Sphingomonadaceae > JACXVD01. Next base: position 5,757 of record JBKEEC010000358.1, read on the forward strand.
GACAACACCGCGTTTTACAATATGCATAACCAGCCAGATGGCTGCCATCAGGGGCAGGACCAGCCAGCCAAGTATTATATACGGGTCGCCTGTAACAAGATTATGCAGTGGCCCCTTGAGAAAATACCCGACAAGACCAATCAGGTAATAGCTCAGGGCAACCACGGACAATCCTTCAACCAGTTGTTGCAGGCGCAATTGCATGGAGATGCTCTGGTCCATGGAACGCAGCAATTGCCCGTTCTGGTTTTCAATGCGGGTTTCAATTCTGGCACGCAGGAGAGAAGAGAGTTGCGATGCGCGAAGAGATAAATGCCGCTCGCGTTCCTGAATGGTAGCACATGTCCGTATTGCAGGCCGAAACCGGCGCTGGGTAAAATCAGTCAGTGATGAATGGCCTTCAATCGGGTGCTCCTGCAATTGGCTGAGCCTGGCTTCAACCAGTCGGGCATAGGCGGAAGTTGCATCCATACGAAAACTGATAGAGGTGGAGATTGCCATCAGTTTCAGGGACAAGTCCGACAGATCTCGCATCAACGCGTCGTCTTTTTCATCATTATTGGCAACGCGGTTTGCCAATATGCGCAATTGATCTTCAGCCTTGTCGAGCTGCGGCCAGTATTCCTGTGCAACAGGCAATCCCAGCAAGGCGCGATTGCGGTAATTACCCAATTCCTGCAATCGCTGGACATAGCGGGTCAGGTCGTGGGTATCTGTGCCATTTGCGGCAACAAGCAACCGTCCATATCCGTCTGGCTGGCAGCGAAAATCAGACCATATACGAATATGGTCGCCAATAGTGCTGGAAACCAGTTCCGTGCGGGACAGATCAAGAGCAGGCAAAATGGCCAGAGCGGCATCATCATCTGTGGCGACCCAGATGCGTGTGCAGCGCAATATCGCACCAGGCAGTGATTCTGCCCAGGCAATGGCGGCGGCAATGTCCGGCGCCGAGGCCGGATTGATAAATGCCTGTGGATCAGCATTCCGGGCAAAGAGTGTCAGGCTGCTGCCTTCCTTGTGGCGCTCCCATGAAAAGCGGATTCCGTCTGATAATACTCCTTCGCGATGAGACAGGCTGGTTCCATTCCCGTTGCTTCCTGCCCTTGCATCAATAAGGGCTATTTCCTCGTCACGCTCATTGGGGTTTACGCATAATACCCATTGCACCAGCAGACAGGGAACATGGAGTTCTGGCCACCGGCGCAGATGCATCTCACTGACAATCCGCTGGCGCTCAGGATGTTGATACATGACCCTTTTGTGCTCCCATGGTGTTCTGTTGCCCGCATCATTACGCAGATTTGCCAAACTGCAAGGTGAAGCTTCTGACTATCGGGTTTATGCCTGTCACCGGGGACTGATTTTCTGCTCGGCCTGACCCTTGTGTTGCTATTTCATCACACCATATAGAGGCAGTAAACTCTGATGGGGGACGCTGTTTCATGAATCTCGAAAAATTTACTGACCGTGCAAAAGGGTTTCTTCAGGCCGCCCAGACAGTAGCGATACGCCTCAATCACCAGCGTATTACGCCTGCTCATCTGCTCAAGGCACTGCTCGAAGATAATGAAGGCATGGCGGCCGGGCTTATTCAGCGAGCCGGGGGTAATCCGCGTTTCGCTATAGATGCGGTGGATGCTGCCCTGGCAAAAATTCCTTCCGTTTCAGGCGGCGGTGCCCAGCAGACGCCTGGGCTTGATAATGACGCAGTGCGCGTTCTTGATGGGGCAGAGCAGGTCGCGCAAAAGGCGGGTGACAGTTTTGTGACTGTCGAACGTCTGCTGCTGGCACTTGTGCTGTCAAAAAATACATCGGCAGGGCAGGCACTTGAAGCAGCCAATGTCTCTGCCGAAAGTCTGAATCAGGCGATCAATGATCTGCGTGGTGGCCGGACAGCCGATAGCGCCAGCGCAGAAGAATCCTATGAGGCCATGAAAAAATATGCGCGCGATCTGACCCAGGCCGCGCGTGATGGTAAACTTGACCCCGTGATTGGCCGGGATGAGGAAATCCGCCGGACTGTGCAAATTCTGGCGCGAAGGACAAAGAACAATCCTGCGCTGATCGGTGAACCGGGAACCGGCAAGACAGCCATTGCCGAAGGGCTGGCGCTGCGGATTGCCAATGGTGATGTGCCTGACAGCCTCAAGGGGCGGACTCTTATGGCGCTGGATATGGGGGCGCTGATTGCGGGTGCCAAATATCGCGGAGAATTTGAAGAACGTCTCAAGGCCGTTCTGGATGAGGTCAAGGGCGCAGATGGGCAAATCATATTGTTCATTGATGAAATGCACACGCTGATTGGTGCCGGTGCGTCGGAAGGCTCGATGGATGCCAGCAATTTGCTGAAGCCTGCTCTTGCGCGTGGAGAATTGCACTGTATCGGAGCGACAACGCTGGATGAATACCAGAAATATGTCGAGAAAGACCCTGCCTTGCAGCGTCGTTTTCAGCCGGTTTTCATAGATGAACCGACGGTTGAGGATACGATCTCCATCCTGCGCGGTATCAAGGACAAATATGAGTTGCATCACGGTGTGCGGATCACAGATGGCGCTATTGTAGCGGCTGCAACCCTGTCCAACCGTTACATCACCAATCGGTTCCTGCCGGACAAGGCGATTGATCTGATGGATGAGGCTGCCAGCCGTATCCGTATGGAGGTTGAGAGCAAACCGGAAGAAATAGAGGCGCTCGATCGCAGGATTATCCAGCTGAAGATCGAAGAATCTGCTCTGGAAAAGGAAAGTGATACCGCCTCGAAAGACCGTCTTGCATCCTTGCGGGAAGAACTTGCCAATCTCGAACAGCAATCTTCGGAACTGACAACACGCTGGCAGAATGAGCGTGACAAGATTCATGCCGAGGCGAAGGTCAAGGAAGAGCTGGATGCGGCACGAATTGAGCTGGATCAGGCGCAGCGTGCCGGTGATCTCGCGCGGGCCGGCGAACTTTCTTACGGCAAGATTCCCGATCTGGAAAAGAAACTGGCCGAAGCCCAGAACCAGACAGAAAATGCCCTTTTGAAAGAAGAAGTAACCGAAGATGACATCGCTTCGGTTGTCAGCCGCTGGACGGGAGTTCCGGTTGACAGAATGATGGAGGGTGAACGCGAAAAGCTCCTGAAGATGGAGGAACTTCTCGGAACCCGTGTGATCGGGCAGGAGCAGGCGGTTGAGGCCGTGTCCAAGGCTGTCCGGCGTGCCCGTGCGGGACTGCAGGACCCCAACCGCCCTCTGGGGTCATTCCTGTTCCTGGGCCCGACAGGCGTAGGCAAGACAGAATTGACCAAGGCACTGGCCGGTTTCCTGTTTGACGATGACACAGCCATGGTTCGTATCGATATGAGCGAGTTCATGGAAAAGCACGCCGTTGCGCGGCTGATTGGTGCTCCTCCCGGCTATGTAGGCTATGAGGAAGGGGGCGTGCTGACAGAAGCCGTCAGGCGCAGGCCTTATCAGGTTGTGTTATTTGACGAGGTGGAAAAGGCCCACAGTGATGTTTTCAATGTGCTGTTACAGGTGCTGGATGATGGCAGGCTGACAGACGGGCAGGGCAGGGTAGTGGATTTCAGCAACACGCTGATTATTCTCACCAGCAATCTGGGTAGCCAGTATCTGGCAAACATGGATGACGACCAGAAAGTTGAAGAGGTTGAGCCTCAGGTCATGGAAGTTGTGCGTGCACATTTCCGGCCGGAATTTCTCAATCGTCTGGACGAAATTATCCTGTTTCACCGCCTGTCGCAGGAGCATATGGCGCCGATTGTCGACATTCAGGTGGAGCGGGTTCAGGCTTTGCTGAAAGATCGCAAGATCACGCTGGACCTGACAGATGCGGCCCGCCGCTGGCTGGGACGTGTCGGGTATGATCCGGTCTATGGTGCGCGCCCTCTGAAACGGGCTGTGCAGCGTTATTTGCAGGACCCTCTGGCAGATCTTCTGCTGGCAGGGAAAATACCCGATGGCAGCACCGTGCATATTGATGAAGGTGACGGAGCGTTGAATATCAGTGTGCGATGACACAAGCGGACATCGGTTTTGTTACCAATCTGAAGGTTATGCTTCAGGCCGGGCGGGATTGAATCTGTGACAGGGTAAGCCCGGATGCGGCAAGTTGCTCCAGATCATATTGGCAGTGGAGCAAGCGAATACCGCGCCGGGCTTTTGCCTGATGGATTGCCTTGGTAAAACCATCGGTTGTTTCAACACGTTCAGCCCAGCCTCCATAGGCGCGGGCCAAAGCCGCAAAATCAGGGTTTACCAGTTCAGTCGCGGACAGTCTGCAGGGAAATTCCCGCTCCTGATGCATCCGGATGGTGCCATAGGATGCATTATCCAGCACCAATATAGTCAGGTTCAGGTCATATGCAGCAGCAGTCGCCAGTTCCTGCCCGTTCATCAGAAAATCACCGTCTCCTGCAAGGGCGATCACTTCACGATCAGGAAAACGCAAGGCTGCTGATATGGCCGCAGGCAGGCCGTATCCCATCGCACCTGCTGTTGGGGCCAGTTGGGTTGGAAAGCCATTATAGCGCCAGTATCGGTGCCACCAGCCGGAGTAATTGCCAGCCCCGTTGCATATTATCGTATCTGCCGGATAGAGATCGCGCATGGCCTTGACGCAAAGGCCAAGGTCAAGCGGAAAAGGTGCCGGCTCCGGTGTATTGAACCCTGTCCATTCGTCATGCGCATCCTTGCCGTATGATTGCGTGGCAGAGGCATAATCATAAGCGACAACAGTTTCGGCAAATGCGGTTACATCTGCGCAGATTGCAAGATCGGCCTGATATACGCGGTTTAATTCTTCAGGGTCAGGGTGGACATGCACCAGTTTCTTCCCCGGATGATCGGGCGTGACAAGCCTGTAGCCATCGGTTGTGGCTTCACCCAGGCGGGCGCCGATGGCCAGTATCAGGTCGGCAGACCTGATCCGCTCAACCAGTTTCGGGTTTGGTCCATAGCCAAGATTTCCCGCATATATGCTGGAATCGGGCGAGATAGCGTCCTGTCGGCGAAACGCTGTGGCTACCGGAATTCCCGCCTTTTCGGCGAAGCGGGCAAAGAGGGTACGGGTTTTTGCGTTCCAGCCAGCACCGCCAATAATGGCAACAGGGGCTCTGCTGGCTTCAAGCATCTGTATCATGCGGGTAAGGTCTGCCTCAGCGGGAGCCTGAAGCGGACGCTCAACCCTGGGGCGTGGTGAACCTGACACGATTTGCGAAAGCATGTCTTCTGCCAATGACAGGACAACCGGCCCTGGGCGGCCCGAAATAGCAGTAGAGTATGCACGGGCGACATATTCAGGGATGCGGGCCGGATCATCAAGCCGGGCAGCCCATTTGCATACAGGGCCAAAGAACGCGGGAAAATCTATTTCCTGAAACCCCTCACGGTCCCGATCTGTGCGAGCCACATCACCCACAAACAGGATCATGGGCTGTGAATCCTGTTGTGCGACATGGACACCGATGCTGGCATTGGTGGCACCTGGTCCGCGAGTCACAAAACATATACCGGGGCGGCCCGTCATTGCGCCATCTGCGCAGGCCATAAAGGCGGCACCGCCCTCCTGACGGCAGGTGATAACATCAATTTGTGGCTGATTGAGCAGGGCATCAAGCACTGGCAGAAAGCTCTCTCCCGGCACGGTGAAGATGCGGTCACAGCCCTGAACGTGAAGGCATTGGACTAGCAGTTGTGCGGCGGACATTGTCTCATCGGAAACCATCTGAATGATCTAGCGTTTCTGCCGGGCGACGGCAATCTTCTATCAGATGTCTGGCATTTATCAGGGAAAGTTCTGTCCCGCACTGCTACGGTCCTGAAATTGCATGAGGCAAATGGTTATTTTTTCGTTAACGCGATTCTCATGCGTAGATCACTTGTACTTACCGATGAGTCTGCACGACATCCGTTTCGTGCAAGTTTGTCTCCGTCTTGGCGAGCACAGGTCATGCCTGATGAAAAGCCATCAGGAACCCGCCTTTCTATGCAGGATTTGCGCGGGGCAGTGCAATCTTACCTTGCCCTGACAATCGCCGTTTTTGTCTATATTGCCTGAGCCGGTTCGGCTTCGCGCTCTGCTTTCAGGAGTCGCGATGCGAGCCATGCAGAAAGCAGACACATTGCTGCACTTAGCAGCAATTGCTGTAAAATCGGGATGCCCAGCGCGCTAATTGCAGTGACAATCAATGCTCCGGCTACCATGGCTCCGGAATTGACGATATTGTTTGCGGCAATAGTGCGGGCGGTCTGTGTTTTCGGCACGAAAGTTGTCAGGAATGCATAAAGCGGCACCACAAACATCCCGCCTGAAACAGCGATGCCCAGAAGTGAAAGAACCATCGCCACAGCCAGCGGGTGACTGAGAAAATCCGTTGGTCCCATCATCGCCTCGCCCGGTGTAGGAATCCAGGCATTGGCAACCAGGAAAAACGCCACCACCATCAGCCCCATGACAATTACCGACACTGGCGCATATCGTGCAGAAACCTTGCCCTTCAGAAGGGCATTGACCGCCACCGAGCCAATAGCAACGCCAACGGAAAAGATAACCAGAAACAGGCTGGCGACCTCCTTGGTTGCGTTCAGATTATTTTTCACCAGTGGCGGAAAGTGAATGAACAGCACTGTCCCGATTGTCCAGAACAGGCTGATAGACATGATGGCCAGATAGACGCGATTGTCATGCATTGTATTGCGCACCAGCGCGATGGAAGAACGGAACAGATGAAAATCCAGAGGTTCAGGCTTCTGCTGGGGCGGAGCAGGGGGAACCTGTCGTCCTGCCATATAGCCGACCAAGGCAATGGCAATAACGCAGATCGCGGCCCATTCAACCGGAATCCACCCTGCCAGAATTGTGCCTGATAGAATTGCAATATAGGTGCCAGCTTCTACCAGTCCTGTGCCGGCAAGAACCTCGTCCTTATGAAGATGCTGAGGCAGGATTGCATATTTGATCGGGCCAAAAAATGTTGAATGAACTCCCATGGCAAACAGGGCCAGCAGCAAAAGGGGAATGGCAATTGTGTGAACGGCAATGCCATCTCGTGCCAGAATCAGACCCGTAGCACCAACAATCATGATTCCGATTTCGCACAGTTTCACAATCCGGATAATTCTTGCCTTGTCGCGCATATCTGCCAATTGCCCGGCCAGTGCCGAGAACAGAAAAAACGGCAGGATAAAAATCAGAGATGCAACCGCGGAAAACGTGCCTTCGGCTTCTTCAGACTGATAGACAGTATAGACAACAAACAGCACCATTGCTGTCTTGTAGAGATTGTCGTTGAAAGCCCCCAGCAGCTGGGTGACGAAAAGTGGCAGAAACCGGCGACGGCGCAAAATATGCGTCGATGTTGTCATGGCAGAATTGCATACTCCATCTGGTTTGCGCGTTGTCTAAAGCGTTTATGACTGGGGGCAAGCATAAATGCCTGCTTTTTTGTCAGGCATTGCTGCGCTAGAATATGTGCACGATGCTGACCTTGCCAAACATACTTTCTCTTTCCCGTATTGTTGCAGTGCCCCTGCTGGTGGCGCTGTTATGGTGGCCGGAATGGCGCCTGGGATACGGGGTGGCATTTGTGCTTTACTGCCTGATGGCTATTACGGATTATTTTGATGGCTATCTTGCGCGTTCCAGCGGCGCAGTCTCAAAGCTGGGCATTTTTCTTGATCCGATTGCGGACAAGATCATGGTGGCTGCCGTTATTCTGGTGTTGACGGCGCAAGGCTATTTGCGCGGCCCCTATGCCGGGGATGTTCATGTCATCGCCGGGCTGATTATCCTTATCCGCGAAATTGCCGTTTCCGGCTTGCGAGAGTTTCTCGCGGATCTGAAAATATCCATGCCCGTCTCCCGTCTTGCCAAATGGAAAACGACCTTTCAGCTGGTGGCACTGGGAGCATTGATTCTTGGCGGCGCAGTAGAAGGCCCGCCTTGTGCTTCACTGGGTGAAAGCTGCGGGACCTTGCAGGGAACCTGGATTCACCTGGTTGGCCTCATTGCGCTCTGGGGCGCGGCCGTGATGACCGTTATTACAGGTTGGGATTATCTCAGGGTCGGACTGAAACACATGGATTAAAGCATTGCGCGAAAAAGTGGATACCGGTTTTTCGCAAAAAGCAATGCGACAACAAATAGATATAGTGGTGTGCGTGATTCAACAATTACCCACACCGCTATAGAAACGCATGGATTAAAGTGTGTATCAATCTGTAAAGCTTTGCCCTGAAGCCTCTTTAGACCAGAGGAATGCCATAACGGTCACGCCGGTCATGCTGGTCAAAATCGCCGAAATTTGATGAATATCCCATCGATTCAATCGCGCTCTGGTGCAGCGGAACCTCGAATTTGATGCCAATATTCTTCCCGACTTGCCAGACGATCTCGCCGCGCATTTCTGTGACATCATTCAGCTCAATGCGGATGGATGCCCCCACAATAGCAGCCGGATTGGCTGTTTCGATCATGCAGCCGCCACAGGAAATATTGTAAAGTGTAACATATTCACGAATGCCATCAATCCGGCACTCCACTTCACTTTCCTGGCTAAAGCGTGTGTACAGTCGCATTAGTCACTCCCTCGCAATGTTCGTAATGCTGGAGTAACTTGTAAACCAAATATACGAATTTGGCGTTAATGACGAATTAGCAAGTAATAACAGGAGGATCAGACGCAATACCCTGCAATTTTCCTGCTATATGCTTTTGCAGATTGCTTCGATATCGGGGCCAGATTTGCTTTGGCGCCCTGTTGCCATTTGCGGGGAGCCACATTCAGCGAGAGATCGAGGAGCAACTGCTCCAGTTCATGTTGTGCGTGAGGTTCCTTGGCTCCAAGGCCAGGAATATGGGCAAGATCAAGATATGTCAGCCCGAACAAAAACAGCTCGCGATAAGCTACGCGCTCTCTCAGGCCTTGTGCAATGTCAAAATCAAAGCGGGCGGACAAATCATCCAGTGCCTGGCCAATCATTGAGCGTTGGCGTTTCTCACTGGTGCGCATACGGTTGCGGACCACAACCCAGCGCGAAGGCCCCATACCGAAGGCTGCGCGTTCTGCACGTAATTGCTCAACCATTCCTGCAAATTGCCCCGGAGCGCGCAAACGCATGGTTACAGGGTCCAGTCGTCCAAGCATGTCCAGATCAACCAGAGAGCAGTTTATGGGTGTTACCAGCGTATCTGCCATCGCTATGGCGCGGCGCATGGTTGCCGAATCATGACCCGCAGCATCAATGATGACAAAATCAGCGTCAGAGCCGATCCGGGCGATTTCCTGGTAAAGCATGGCGCCACTTTGCCGTGAAAGAACGCTGTGTGCAGGCTGCGGCAATTCAATCTGCAAATTTCGTGCGGTGCCAAGTCTTCCTGTCAGGGCCGTGCCCAATGTTTGCTGGCGACGGTCAAGATCAATCACAGCTACTGATTGTCCGGAATAGGCAAGGCTGACAGCACAGTGAAATGCGAGCGTCGATTTCCCGACGCCACCTTTTTCATTAGCAAAGGTGATGATGTGAGAAGGTGGTTTTGGTCGCGTTGCTATGTCACGCATGACCACGGCAGGGTGCTCACCATCATTGCGCAAATCTGGTGTGGATTGCCCTGCTTCATCTGGCATTGCAGCGCCCGTATTCGCAGAATCCCACTTCAAGTGTGGCCAACCTTTCTGACATCGCGACTCAGTTATTCACAGGTTCTTAACAGAACCGCGCACGTTTACCAATTTCAGAGCAGCAGAGTGGCACAAATCAGTTGATTATCTGTCAATAGGGAAAAACACATAATCAATTCAACAGGAAGAGGCAGGAAGTATATTTCAGCCAGCGCGCAGTTCTTCTGCCAAAAGCTGAAAATCTTCAGAGCGTGGAGAATGTTTGCGCCAGACCAGGGCAATTTCCCTGCTTGCCTGCGGTGCTTCCAGTGGACGCGCCGTTATTGTCGTTTCGCGCAGAATACCTGCATCAATCGCCATTTGCGGGAGCATGGTTACGCCAAGCCCGTTATCAACCATTTGCACCAGCGTATGCAGGCTGGTGCCAATCATGGCGGCAGAGGCGCGTAATTCGGGGCGATTACACGCGGCCAGTGCATGTTCTTTCAGGCAGTGCCCGTCTTCCAGTAGCAGCAGACGCCCTTCATCAATCATATCCGGCGGTATTTCAGCGGGGAGATTGTGGGGATCATCTTTCGGGAATGCGACATAGAGCGGGTCATTGCAGATAAATGCTTTTTCAACCTCGCCGGTCACAAAGGGGAGCGCCATCAGGACACAGTCGCTGCGGCCATGATTAAGCGATTCGAGCGCATCTCCTGTGGTTTCCTCGCGCAGAAACAGGTTGAGCGAGGGGCGCTCCATCCTCAGGCGGGGCAGCATTCGGGGCAGCATGAAGGGAGCAATTGTGGGGATAACGCTCATGCGCAATTCGCCTGAAAGCGGCTTGCCTGATGCCTGAACCAGCTCTGCCAGTTCCTCTGTTTCTCGCAATATACGATGAGCCTTGGCAACGACATGGTTGCCTAGAGGAGTAAACCGGACCACCCGGCGGGTGCGCTCCACCAGAGTAACCCCCAGCAAGGTTTCAAGTTCACGGATTCCGGCAGAAAGGGTGGATTGTGACACAAAGCAGGCAGTGGCTGCCCGGTGGAAATGTCCGTGCTCTTCAAGGGCAACCAGATATTGTAGTTGCTTGATAGTGGGCAGATAGGTGCTCATTCGTTTTCCGGGGTGATGGCAAGAGCTTCCGCCAGTGAATCAATATGTG
>JBKEEC010000359.1:0-15158 GCA_047975785.1 Sphingomonadaceae bacterium
AAGGTAATCCGCAATGGCCAGCACCAGATAGGCGCGCAGCCTTTTGCTTTCCAGAGAAACCACAGGCACGGAGGAGGCGGGCAGCACAGGCGGCGCCATGTCTGTTTGTGCCAATGGCCTGGTTTGCAATGACATCGTGGTTTTGTGCGCCCTGACCCGGAACAGGCCTTGCTCGCGCTATACGCAAAAATGCGTATTATGCCACCGTCAAAATCGATATTCTATACAAAAACATTCATGTTTTCAGTTCCGTATGGCAGATCTGGATATGTGCCATACGGGACTGATCTCTCATTTATTTTTGCGCCTTTCAGGATTACAGGCCGTTTCCGCCACACCCGCTCTTGAAGTAGTTATCAATATAGCGGAGCTGGTCCGCCATGATGGCGCGGGTCCAGGCCGGACCGTGGGCGTAATCCTTGATCTCGTGATATTCGACCGGCTGGCCCGATTTTTTTGCCTTTTCGACAAACCAGCGGGATTGTTCGATCGGCACGATCTGATCGCGATCACCATGATAGACCATCACCGGAATCTGGATCTGGTCAGCCTTGTCTACCGGGCTGAGGCCATCAACCGTCTTGTCTTGTGCCTGACGGAAATAGGGATTGGTGTAATATTTGGCCCAGATCTTCCGGATATCGGACACACCCGCCCCGGCAATTGCACATTTGTATATGCCATTGGGACGGATGGGAGCCACCATGCTGGCATATCCGCCATAGGAAAAGCCGAACATGGCGATACGGCCGGGAATGGCGACTTTCTGCTCAATCAACCATTTCGCGCCGTCATCCTTGTCGTCCTGCATTTTCTGGCCCCATTCATTGTCGCCAGCCATCCACAATTTGCGGCCCCAGCCATCCGATCCGCGATATTGCGGCTGGAGCACCGCCATGCAGCGGCTCGACATGAGAGGCACCCACATGGATGCGTCAAACTCCAGATTATCGCGCGCCCAGGGGCCACCATGGGGGTGGATAACGGTTGGCCACGGGCCGCTGCCGCAAAGCTCTGCGCTGGGTTTGGTCAGAAAGGCAGGAATATCCAGTCCGTCGCGCGCCTTGTAATAGACGAGGCTGGTATTACCCAGCGCGTTCGGATCAATATCAGGATAGCTCTTGGCCAAAGATGTCAGCTTGCCATTATGGATCAGGTAGTAGGCTGGCGGATTTTGCGAATCCTCCGTGGCAATCACGATGGTTTTACGATCAGGCGAGATTGACCGGATGGAATATTGCATACCCGTATCATAATCGATCGTTGCACTATCGCCCGTTCCAGGATCAACCAGTTTGAGCGAGGATTTCCTGATATTCAGTGCACTGCGAATCTGGTCGTCAATGGCCTGCATCTGCGGGTCTGTCCAGTATGTGTCATATCCGGAAGGCCCGGCATAGGTCACGCCAAGCAATTGCCCCTGTTTATACATGTCATTGCCCGGCCACGCATATGTGCGGACACCTGTGGCATCAAAAAACTTGTGCTTGAACAGCACCTCGCCTTTCTGGCGCTGGCTGATCCGGTATTCATAGATATAGGCCTTGTCCTCACCTACATTGGACAGGACATAGGCAATGTCAGGATCGGGCGAAAAGCCGACCACTTCCTGCTGGTCGCGGTTTTTGACATAGGAACGGAAATGTTCGGACCAGCTACCATTGGTGGGATCGCGGAATTCGGTTGCGACATAGGCATCACCGCCACGCTCTACATCAATCCGGGTGCGGGCGCGTAGCTCGCCCTGATTGTCGGTGACATAGCCCGCCGTATTTTCGCTGGCCCGCTGCACGCGTTCCTTGCGGTTATTACGCAGATCAACCTTGAAAATATCGCCTGAATCTTCTCCGATCTGGTTGACAACCAGAATATGATTGGGGTCACCAGGCAAGGTATCCAGAACGCGCGGGCTAACGGCAGCCTGCAGCACGTCGTCTATTTCCGTGCGGGATTTTTCAGGGCGCAGGGCTTCGTTCCAGTTCTTGCCCTGCAAGTCGGTGATATAGAGCTTGCCGAGAAAGTTTTTCTCGCTCTTGCCCAGTTTGGAATCATAGGGCTGCCACATGCGCACCGCGAGCAGGTTGGGCTTGATAAACTGCACGGATGAAATTTTCATCTTGTTTGATGTAATGCGCGAATAGGGACGGCTGAGATCATCAGACCTGAAAACCAGTATTGCCTGATCTTCCCCCGATGCCTGCAGGGCAACAATATGTTTGCCATCTGAGGCTACCGATATTTGCGACATGGCCGGATAGGCGGCCAGTTGTTCTATCGTCGGCACTTTGGGCTGGGCGGAAGCGGCTGATTCATGTGTGACCGGAGTAATTAATGCTGCCAGTGCAAGCGCCACACTGCTGGTTGAAATAACGCCATGGTGCACAGGAGCCTTCAATTTCAGGCCTGCCGCAAAGTCTGAACAGGTCTGCTTGAGCGTTTTCATTGCCATTACTCCGGTAAGATCAGGTCTATTGATGTGTATGGGTGCCCGCAGGCAGAGAGTATAAAAATGGCCGGAAGACAGCAACGGAAAATCCGCAGTCTCCCGGCCAAATCTTATGTCCGGTTCATGTGAACCAGCAATGCATGATTATGCCGATCAGAGCTTCGATGAGAAATTCACGAAGAACTTGCGTCCGACATAATCATAACCACTATAAAGCGGCGCATTGCCAACGCGGTTGTAATAACCGGATGAGATGGTCGGGATTTTCGCATCAAACAGGTTTCTGACGCCTGCAGTGATGGAGAAATTATCCCCGCGATACTGAACGGACATGTAATGAGTCCAGTAATCGCCAACCTTGAAGTCATACCCGCCATCACCATACTCGGCAGTATCGCCAAGCAGATACTGGGTGGAATCCATCCCGTCGATCCAGTCAAACCCGTAATTCAGCGCCCACTGTTTCCAGCTATAGCGTGCTTCCAGCGTGCCGGACCATTTCGGGCTGCCGATCGTGCCTTTATATTCGGTCAGCGGGTCGGTGGGATAGATACGGCCCTTATTGCCCAGAACCTGGGTCATCTGCCCCTGAATACGGAATGTGCCGGTGCCGATTTCACGGGAATAACGCAGATTGTAGTCAATCCCTTCTACCTGGTCATCGGAAATATTCACATAGGAGCTGGTGACAGTCAGGCTGTTATCTACCGGATCACGTTCGATCAGGCGGCAGAACTGGCCGCCATTGGTGCCGCCATTCCCATCAGGATCGGAATAGCACTGATCCAGAATGGTTCCGCCGCCCAGACGGGCAACGCCATTGCTGACCTTGATGCTGTAATAATCAACCGCCAGTTCCAGATCGCCAAAATCAGAAGAGAAGTTTGGCTGAAGCACGCCGCCAATGGTCCAGTTCTTGGACGTTTCCGCCGCAAGGCCGGTTTCCGCGCCGCCCAGTGTCAGGACTGTAATACCACTGGTTTGCTGGAATGTGGTGGGCAGTCCCTCAGCCGCACAGTTCTGGTAGATAAAACTGCCCGGATCAAGTGCACCATAATTGTCGCACGGATCGTTGGATGAGCTGAGGAAGCCGCTGGTTGCACCAAGGAATTGTTCAAACAGAGCGGGGGCGCGGAAGCTGGTTCCGTATGCACCGCGGAATTTGAACCATTCAAACGGAGACCAGATGCCGCCTGCTTTCCAGGTAAAATCTGACCCGTAGGATTTATAATCCGTATAACGACCGGAAACGGTCAGGGTCAGGTTTTCAGCACCCGTAACACCCTTGAGCAGCGGGAATTCCAGTTCGCCAAAGACTTCCTTGACGTTATCCTTGCCCTTGGTGATGGTGGCCGAGGTCAGATTGTAAAGATTGCCATTCTGACTGTCGAGCGAGGGCTGGTCATTGATTGACTGCCAGCGCATTTCCGCCCCGATAAAGGCTTTTACCGTCCCGTAAGGCAGATTGAACAGATCGCCATCCGCGCCGAAAGCCAGCGTTTTTTCGGTGTATTTGGTAACGCCGGTATCATTACGGAAAATGAAGGCCCGCAGATCTGACGGAACATTACCGGCCAGAAGATCATAGGTCAGCACCGCCGGAACACAGCCATCGGATGGATCGGAACAAACAACCTCTCCGCCAACAACTGCGGAATCCAGAGATTGCTGCAGCTTGTCTGTCAGGAATGTTTCGCGCGAATAGGTGCCTTTGGAATGAGCAATGCCGCCATAGAAATCATAGCGCCAGCCGGGGATGAAGAAATCACCCTTCAGCCCGCCGCCAATGCGGTAGAAATCCACTTTCTGCTCGGACCGGTCATTGCCAAAGCCGATAAAGGCCCGGACTGCCAGTGGCTGACCATTGGTAAGGTCTGTCCCGGCAGGAACATAGACCGGCAGGCCTTGCAGCTCAGGCGGAAGCAGGGCGTCATCATCGGTGCCGTAATCCAGAATCATCTGGCGGTAGCCGATCTGGTAGCTCTTGCGCCGTGTGGCCAAAACTTCGACGTATGCCTCTGCATTGCCCAGAGCGCCCGTGTCATAGCTGCCCTGGAAGAAGCCGGTCAGCGTCTGGACAGGAGAATAGAGCGATTGATTCAGCATCCGCGATTCAAATGTATCGCGAACATGCAGCCCGGTTTGATGGCCGGGAAAGGCCCCGCCAACACCTTCAAAGCCGGGGAAGCCGGTTGTTACAGAGGCATTGGGGCGCCAGCGGTTATAGGCACCCAGTCCTGGCCATGTGCCATCGCTTGTGGCCCCTGGGGCAGGAACGCCGAGCATATAGGCGGTGCCGATGGTGTTAATGGTAACGCCGCTATCACCCGTGCTGTTGATCGGGTAACATTTGGGCATTCCGGTGAGCGGATCAATTACCGATCCGGAATCCATGGTCAGATCCGGTGGATTGAGCCGGCCCTGTGTCTGGCAACGGGTAAAGCCGCGATCGCCCATCGTCATATCGGTCCGCTTGAGATATTCAATCGCACCCATGAAGCTCCAGCGGTCCCCCGTCTGGCCAAACATGGCACCCAGGCGCGTAGTAACACCTGCGCCAAATTCCGGAACGGTAACACCGCCATCGAGTTCAATACCATCAACCCGTTTGCGTGTGATAACATTGACCACGCCGGCAATAGCGTCTGACCCGTAGATGGAAGATGCGCCATCTTTGAGGATTTCGTAGTGATCAACCGCGATGGACGGGATGGTGTTGAGGTCAGCCGATCCGACTGAGCCGCGTGTGCCTGCAGGCGAGAGACGACGGCCATTGAGCAGCACGAGCGAACGTGATGTGCCAAGACCGCGCAACGAAAGCGTGTTCGCGCCGGGGCCACCATTGGTTACATAGCCGCCAAAGGCGTTGTTGATTTGCGAGTTACCGCCGGTAACCGCCGTGCCCTGCAGGGCTTCGGTCGATGAATTGAAGCCGGCCACGGTTGTTTCATCACGGGTGATGACCTGCACCAGCGAGGGAGAATCAAACTCGCTCTGGCGAATGCGCGAACCGGTAACGATAATCGTGCCATCAGTATTGGAAGACGTGGCGTTGCGATCCGTAATATCAACGGGTTGCTGCTGCTCTGCTTCTTCTTCTTCCGTGTTCTGCGCCATAGCAGGTGATGCCACGCATACACCCAGCCCCACACCGGCGATCAGCGCGATTGCACTGATTGGCCGCACCATCAGTCTGGACTCATATTTCATCGAGCAATTTCTCCTATCATGCCACCACATCCAGTAATGCGGATATGGCGACCCAGTCGTGACTGGCCATTTCCCGCTGGCCATACAAATACCTGCGACCGCCCCCGGAGCTTTTGTCCGGACTTAGATTATTATGGTTGAAATACGGGCAATTGGTTTCAGATAATACGAGTGCTAGCGTCTGCTCCGCCAAACGCAAACATGAGCGTCAGATGAATGACAGGAAAACTATAGAATTGTTACGTATGTTGTAAATTTACAACAAATCAATACCGATTTGTATAAAATTAGACAATTATAGAAAGGGTTGCTCGGGAGGGGCGGAGCCGTTACCCCCCGGTGGCCTCTACGGTTTGCTCGATTGCGCCAAAAATGGAATGTCCATGTGCATCGCGCATTTCTATACGTACCTGATCGCCTGCTTCCATAAAGCGTGTTTGCGCTTTGCCATGCAGGATGGTTTCGATCATGCGGATTTCGGCAATGCAGCTATAACCCTTCCCGCCCTGGGCCACGGGTTTTCCGGGGCCGCCATCAATGTCGCGGTTGGATATTGTGCCGGAGCCGATAATTGTTCCGGCGCACAGGTTGCGGGTGCGGGCGGCATGGGCGATCAGGTCTGCGAGGCTGAAAGTGGCATCTTCGCCGGCATTGGCCCGGCCAAAAGCTGCACCATTATAATCCACTATCAGCGGCAGGTGGATGCGCGCATCTGCCCAGGCATCACCCAGCTCATCAGGCGTAACAGCAACAGGAGAAAAGGCGCTGGCCGGTTTGGACTGGAAAAAGCCGAAGCCCTTGGCCAGTTCCGCGGGGATAAGACCGCGCAGGGACACATCATTGACCAGCATCAGCAGGCGGATATGGGAAGCGGCATCTCCAGCGGATATTCCCATCGGGACATCATCCGTAATGCAGGCAATTTCTCCTTCCATATCGCAGCCCCATGCCGGATCACCCAGCGGGATGGGTGCGCGCGGTGCAAGAAAACTGTCACTCCCCCCCTGATACATCAGCGGGTCATGCCAGAAACTGTCCGGCAATTCTGCCCCGCGTGCCTTGCGCACCAGTTCCACGTGATTGACATATGCGCTGCCATCGGCCCATTGATAAGCGCGTGGCAGCGGCGAATGGGCTTCGCGTTCGTGGAACCGTTCGCATGGCACGCTCTGGTGCTCGACATCGCGGTAGAGCGCCTCAAGCAGCGGAGCGGTTCTCTCCCAGTCATCCAGTGCAGCCTGCATGGTGGGTGCGACCCTGTCTGCTGCGCAATAGCGGGTCAGGTCTTTGGAAACGACAACCAGTCGGCCATCGCGGCCATGGCGCATTGAGGCTAGTTTCATGCAGTGTCCCCTTCGGATGTATCAGGCAGGTGTATCAGGCTGGTTATCAGGATGGGCGCGCTGGAAAGCAGGCAGGGCAAGGCAGGCTTCCTCAATCCGGCAAATATGCGAATAGGGGGCCATGTCCAGACTGAACCGGCGCGCATTATATATTTGCGGGACAAGCACGGCTTCGAACAGGCCCGGCCTGTCCAGCAGGAAAGATCCGCTGCCATATTGCGCAAGTCGCGCTTCAACAGGGGTAAATACAGCTCTCAGCCAGTGATGATACCATGCGTCTATCTCATCCTGTTCATGGCCCAGCGGGTGCTTGAGGTATTTCAGCACCTTGAGATTGAGCGGTGCATGAAGTTCGGTTGCAATCGCATAGGCAAGTTCCCGCACCGTAAAGCGATCTTCAATGCCGGGCGGCAAAAGAGGGTGCCGGGGATATTGCTCATCCAGCCATTCAAGAATGGCCATGCTCTGGGCGCGGCTGCGTCCGCCTGCCTCCAGCATGGGGACACCGGCAAACGGATTGCGCGCCATGAAGGATGGGCTGGCCTGCTCTGCCTGTAACAGATTGACGGGCACGATGTCATACGCAAGCTGTTTGAGGTTCAGCGCAATGCGCAACCTGTAGCTGGTTGAACTGCGATAATAGGCATGAAGTTTCACGCGGCACCCTCTTGCTGGTCAACGCATCCGGTTACTCGGCACTGTCCTGCTGATGTAACCAGGCGGCGTGGCGCGGAGCTTGCCGTGTTTGCGCCCATTCGTCCAGCATTTCATCCGCGACCGAGCGGAGCCGGGTCATTTGCTCCGGCGTGCCGATATCGGCAGCCAGTTCAATGCGATGGCCATTGGGATCAAAGAAATAGATTGATTTGAAAACGCCGTGATGGGTCGGCCCCAATACATCCAGCCCCATTGCCTCAAGATGGGCCTTGGCGGCGTTCAACTCGTCCAGAGAACCCACCCGAAATGCGATATGCTGCACCCATTCCGGCGTGTTACGGTCCCGGTCCATCTCCTTTTGTGTCGGCAATTCGAAAAAGGCGAGCACATTGCCGTTTCCTGCTTCGAGGAAGACATGCATATACGGGTCCGGCTCCCCGGTAGAGGGAACATTGTCCTCGGCTATGGCAAGCTGGAACTCCATGCCCAGAGCCTTGCGATAGAAATCGACGGTTTCTTTCGCATCCTTGCAGCGATAGGCAACATGGTGGATGCCGCCAAGTCTGAACCCGTTCACGCCCGTTCCTCCACTGCCTCACTGATACTCCCGGCGACATCAAGTGCCCCGCGCCGGATCTGGTCACGCTCCATGCTTTCAAACAGGGCCTTGAAATTGCCTTCGCCAAAGCCTTCATCCCCCTTGCGCTGGATGAATTCAAAAAAGACCGGACCAATCTGCGGTTCGGCAAAAATCTGCAGCAGGAGCCGCGGGCTGCCTCCTTCAATTGTTCCATCCAGTAAAATTCCGCGAGCCTGCAACTGGCTGATATCCTCGCCATTGCCGGGGAGCCGCTCGTCGATCATGTCGTAATAGGTGGCAGGCGGAGCAGTCATAAACGGAACGCCGCGTTGCTGCAAACGGTCCCAGCAATGGAACAGATCATCGCAGATCAGGGCAATATGCTGGATTCCTTCTCCGTTAAACTGGCGCAGGAATTCCTCAATCTGGCCCTTGCCGCCTTCACCTTCTTCATTGAGTGGAATACGAATCTTGCCATCGGGTGCGGTCAGGGCCTTTGATGTCAGCCCGGTATATTCCCCCTTGATGTCGAAATAACGGATTTCCTGAAAATTGAACAGGCGCTCGTAATAATCGGCCCAGAATGCCATCCGCCCGCCATAGACATTATGAGTCAGGTGGTCGATCCGGGTGAAGCCCGCCCCTGCAGGGTGGCGATCAGCGCCGGGCAGATAGTCAAAATCAATGTCGTAGATAGTCAGGGCCTGTGCGCCGCCCCGTTCGCCGTTCGCATAGCGATCCACCAGATAGATGATGGAATTGCCGATGCCCCGGATGCCGGGAATAACCAGCTCCATCGGCCCATGCGGAACATCAACCGGCTCTGCCCCTTGCGCAATCAGATGATCATAGGCGGCGCGCGCATCCCTCACCCGAAAGCCCATCCCGCAGGCGGATGGTCCGTGCTCACGGGCAAAGAACCAGGCAGGGCTACGCTCCTCGTAATTGGTAATGAGGTTGACCTCGCCCTGCCGCCAAAGCTGCACATCCTTGGAGCGGTGGTTGGCGATATGGGTGAAACCCAGCATGTCAAACACAGGTTCCAGCACACCCTTTTCTGGCGCAGAAAACTCTATGAACTCAAACCCGTCCAGCCCGGCTGGATTGGCAAAAAGATCGGCCATGATGCAAATGTCCTGATTGAATGGATAAAGACAATAGCCGTATACCAAAATATAGTTACATGTGCAACTTTATTCGCGCGAAGCAGCAGGGCAAAAGTCAGTTTGATGTGGTCTGCCGGAGCTGATGCCCAACACTCCACTTCGACTCAACGTGCCAGAAATACAGTTTGACGTATTACCTCAATAATCCATTGTTTCTGAAGAATATCTGCTACAAATCCGCAATAGATGGATAATTGAGGCTTGGTTGAAACATGAAGAAAATCTCTCGTCTGATACCCCTTTCATTTGTTGGTGCGGCTACTGTTTCTATGGCTGTCGCCCTGGTGCCGGCAAAACCGGCCTATGCCTATGGCGATTCCGCCTGGGGTTACAGCTACGATACTATGTCGGACATGATTCAGGCTGACATCATGAATCGCAGCATCAGGGCATCTCAGGATGCTGCGGGAATTACAGATATGGCCAGGGCGGCCGACAAGACGACACCCGCCCCCAGCACGACAAAGTCACGAACTACAACATCACGGGCCACCTCTTCTCCTTCAACCACGACGGCCCGTTTGGCGCCCCGCTCATCGCTTGATGTAAGGGCTGCGCTTAATGCAGCAGGAACCGATTTTGCCCGGGGTCAGGGTGTCGATGATCTTGCCGCGGGCGTCGCAAAAGATAAAAGAGCCGAATTCAGGAATTTTATGACCAGAGGGATCATCGCCTATGGTGATGCCGGACAGAAAATATACGGCCTTCCTTCGCTCAACCTGTCAACCGGGGTGACTGCGCTTATTGCCGGCTCTTACAGTGCCTATTCTGGCAGGGAGTTAACCCAAGCCCAGATCAAGGGACTTCAAGGCCAGATGGAACAGATATTGCGCGCCGAACCGGACATTACAAATGCTTCACTGGATGCCAAGGCGACATCCTATCAGAGCAATATGGGAATGGGCTTGCTGCTTCAGGCCACTGTGCTGCCAGATAGCGGCCTGACAAAAAGCGAACGGGCCAAGGCCCGCCAGTTGGGAAAATCCACGCTGGAAGGGCTGTTCGGCGTTCCGGTTGACCAGATCAGTTTCACAAATAGCGGTGTCCAGCTGTCTGGCTGACAGAAATGTTGCGTTATACCCATGTGCGATGAGCTTGACCCATCACACTTTAATGCGTCAGCATCATTGCAGTTTGGTCTTACCGTCCTTGTCTGAGGATCAGATAGAGTGCGCCCGGTCCGCCATGGTTACGATGCGCACCGCGAATGGCGGCAATGTCGCTTCCGTGTGGTCCGGCGGCCAGCCAGTCAAGAATATTGGCCCGAATAGCACCGCGGCGGTTTCCCCTGTCCGCGGCTGCTACAGGACGAGGGCGTCCGGTTACGAGCAAGACAATTCTTGCTCCCATCGCCTTGGCCTGCATCAGGCCCTGATCGAGCCTTTGATGTGCCGCATCCAGCGATGCGCCATGCAGATCGAGAGTAAAATCCGGTGACAAGCCACCTGATTTGATCCGCCTGTCCCAGTGAGAATCCAGCCCGCCCTGAAAATTATCGGGAGCGGTGCCCCTTGTTCCGGCCTTCGTTCCGGCCTTCGCGTGCGCGGCAGAAACAGGCAGGGCTTTAACAGGGCGGGCAGGTGGCGAAGATGGCGACGCACCCACAGATTTTCCCACAGATTTTCCGGCGATGCTGTCTTTTGCCGGTATGGATGCGCGGGCTGCCTTGCGACCGGGCAAGGGCGTTACTGTCGCGGCCAGTCGCTCCCACGCTTCTGCCTCTTGCTGCGTAAGCCCTCGTGGATGGCGCGTATGGCGCGGTTGGCTCACTGTCCTTCAAGCCGTTTGAGCGTTCCTTTGGGCACGAAAACCAGCGCCTCTCCACGCGCGCTCATGCCACCTGCTGTTGTGCGGGCATCATCTCCCGCACCCCAGAATGTATCGAAGCGATTGGCCCCCTTGATTGCCCCGCCTGTATCCTGTGCAATCCACAAGCCGTTGGCTTCGCGCCGGTCCATATCAAGCCAGACGGGGGCGCCCAGCGGAACAAAGGCAGGGTCAGCCGCCACCGAGCTTTCGCTGCGAACCGGAACGCCCAGCGCGCCGATCGGCCCGTCCCCTGTCAGTTCACGAAAGAAAATCCAGCTTTTGTTTTCACGCATCAGGGCGCGGCCTTGTTCGGGGTTTTCCCGAAGATAGCGGACAATGCCCTGCATACTCCCCGGATACTGGCCAGGCCCGTCGCCCAGCAGGCCTCTTTCGCGCATCAATGCGCCGATGGCGGTATATCCACGCCCATTCTGTCCGGCATAGCCAATCCGGATAATGCTGCCATCCGGCGCTCGCAAACGGCCAGAGCCTTGAATCTGGAGAAAGAAAAATTCAATCGGATCGGCGACCCAGGCGATTTCCAGCCCGCGCCCCGCCAGAGCGCCTTGCTCGATTTCCGTCCGCTCATAATAGGGCACAAACCTGCCATTATCATCATACCGGCCAAGAGGAGGCCGTCCCGTGCGGTCATTGGCGGGAATCTCGTCGGACCATGCGCGCACCAGATCGGGCGGCATTTCGTAAACAGGCGTGTCATAACCGGGCAGAGGCGTGCGCGAACCGGCAATCTCCGGTTCGAAATAGCCGGTCGCAAAGGACGAGCCACTACCCACCCGCAGGGCTTCAAAGTGTTGGGTGAAAAAATCCTGCGCCTTGCCAGATGGCCATGTCTTGGCATCGGTACAGGCCGGACGCCAGCTTTCCTGCGTGGTTAGCCCGCTTTTATCTGTGCGGGCAAGGAGTTTGGGGCAACTTTCAACAAAGCTGGCCAGTGCAGCACTGGCATCGCCCGTTCCGATACCGAGCGAGGATATTTTCGGTCCTGAATGCACGCCTGCATAAAACGCAGTTGTAGCCGAAGGGGCCGAAGGCATAGTGTCCGAAGGGGTGGCGGGCCTGTCTCGCTGTTCAGGAACTATCCGGGCGCAACCGGCAAGCAAAACTGCTGCCGACAGGCAAAGCAAAAATTGCTGAACAAAATGGCCGGAGAAAGAACGCATGGCCAATCCAGCGCGAATCAGGCCTGATCGGTTTCGTCCAGAATCCAGTCAGGACCAGACGCCTTGATGTCGCGGGAGAAAGTCCAGATATCGCGGCTTTCAATGGCATCATCCAGCGATCCGGCAATCATGTTCCCGTCCTTGTCCCGCGTAACGGCAGCGATATCTGCCGTGAACTGAACAGAAATACGGGCAACCGAACCATCAAGGCTGGCGGAGTGCACCCGCTCTTCCTCAATGCGGATCAAACGGTTCTCCAGTGTTTCCTGTGCCTTTTCACGAGCGGAAATAGCTGAATCAAAGCTGGCATAGACATCATCGTCACACAATTGGCGCAGTGTTTCGCGATCTCCGCTCCAGAAGGCTTCGAGCACCATGGCATATGCGCCCTTTGCCCCTTCAAGAAAGGCGGTGAGATCAAAGCTGTGATCAGCGGCGGCAATGTCACGCACGCCGCGTTCTACCGCTGGAAGAGTCCCTTGCGAATCACGCGGCGGAAAAGCGGCAACCGATTTGGGCTGGACAGGTGCAGGAGCAGCCTTTTTCCCCGGCGCATCAAAGCGCGTAGGCACGGGCTCTTCTTCGTGCTCGGCCCGTCGGCCAAGCACGGAATACAGCCTGAGGCCCAGAAAAACCGCGATCATGGCGAGAATGACGATTTCTATAATCACTGTATCCGACAGTCCCTGATAACATACTCCGGCAACATCTGCCTTGCTGAAGGTGGATAAACCATGAATCAGCAGGCCAGAACGCTGCATTAATGCTGATATTGCCCTAGATAGGGCGTGATTACAAATGAACAACACTCTTGCAGACGAATTTCCTGCACAATTTCTGGACAAGGCCCCGTCTGTCGCACACATGACACACATTGCCTGCGTGTAGCATCGGTGCTAGGCGCGGCCGCAAGAACGCCCTGTGCGAAGATGTGACACACAAGCAAACGGATATAATCATGGCCGATGAAGGCGACGTGCTGACCGATCTTAACCCTGACCCTGCTGCCGGTGCCAATGGCGCTGATACCCAGCCTATGGCGGGAATTATTTCTCAATATGTCAAGGATATGTCGGTAGAAAACCCCAATGCACCTGACAGCTTCCAGTGGCAGGCACAGCCTGAAATTGATCTTCAGTTCAACATTGGGGCTACGCCCAAAAATGACGAAGTTCACGAGGTTGAGCTGAAAATCAACGTCACGGCCAAGGCGACTGAGGGTAATATCTATCTGATTGAGCTGGTTTATGCCGGGCTGGTCGGTATGCGCAATCTGCCTGATGATGCCGCCCACGCATTTCTTTATGCCGAAGCACCGCGCATCCTGTTTCCCTTTGCGCGGCGCGTCATCGCCGATGCCGTTCGCGATGCAGGCTATCCGCCGCTGATGCTCGACCCGATCGACTTTAACGGCATTTACATGCAGCAATTGCAGGCCCGTCAGGCGGAGCAGGCAGGGCAAGACACGGATTCCTCCCCGATTGGCAACGCCTGAGCGGGCGAGGCAGATATTGCGGTTCCATAAGGCTCGCACCCCATGAGTCTGATCAAGCCATGAGTCTGATCAAGAATGTCGGCACTATTGGCGGGCTGACGCTGGTAAGCCGCATTTTCGGCTTTGTCCGCGATATGCTGCTGGCCCGCGTGCTGGGCGCGGGACTGGCGGCTGATGCGTGGCAGCTTGCCTTTACCTTGCCCAATACCTTCCGGCGGTTGTTTGCCGAAGGCGCGTTTTCGGTTGCCTTCGTGCCCATGTATACCCGCCGCCTGCATGACGGAGATGAAGGAGATCGGGAGGAAGAGGCAGACCAGTTTGCCTCTGATGTTCTTTCCGTTTTTGTCTGGGTTCTGCTCGGTTTTTCGGCAATCTGCATGATTGCGATGCCCGGAATTGTCTGGCTTCTGGCACGCGAGTATCAGACGATACCCGGCAAGTTTGAACTTTCTGTCATGCTGAGCCGGGTAACTTTCCCCTATCTCCTGCTGATCAGCCTTGTTGCCATGTTGTCAGGTGTGCTCAATGCCCGCTCGCGCTTTGCACCTGGCGCGATCGTGCCGGTGCTGCTCAATATCTTCATGATCAGTGGCATACTTATCGGCCGCTATCTGCGAGGAGATGAGGGCAGCGATATTATTGTGGCCTGGGCGCTGGCCATTTCGGTGACGCTTTCAGGCGTGGCGCAATTGCTCTATATGTGGTGGGCCTCGCGCAAGGCCGGTGTGCGGTTGAAAATCCACATGCCGCGCTTCACCCCTGAGGTCAAACGGCTGGGGATGCTGATCCTGCCCGCCACTTTCGGAGCGGGTATCTACCAGATCAGCCAGTTGGTGGACACATTTTTTGCCACTTCCCTGCCGCAAGGCTCGCTCTCGCTGCTGAAATATGCCGACCGGCTGAACCAGATGCCGCTTGGTGTATTTGGCATTGCTCTGGGCACGGCTATCCTGCCCATGCTGGCACGCCATATCCAGACGGGAGATAGCAGGGAGGCGCAGCGGCTGCAGTCCAATGCGATTGACATCGCCATGCTGCTTTGCCTGCCTTGCGCGGTGGCACTTTCTATCTGTGCAGAGGCTTTTACGACCGGGATCTTTCAGGGCGGCAAGATGACGCTGGAAGACACGGCACTGATGGGGCAAATTGTGATTGCACTGGTTGCGGGCCTGCCCGCCAATGTGCTGATCAAGGTATTCCAGCCTGCCTTTTTCAGCCGGGAAGACACGCGCACGCCCGTTTTTGTCGCGGCGGGGGCGCTTGTGATCAAT